>JALWEC010000281.1 GCA_027036655.1 Melioribacteraceae bacterium | reverse complement strand
CTGAATGTAAATGGAACTGCCGAACTGAAACTGTCCCACAGAACGCCGGCAAGGGAAGAACCGACGAGAATTCCGAGTCCGGTAACGGAATTATAAAGTCCGATTGCGGTTGCTCTGTTTTCATCTTCAACAAAATCGGAAATCCACGCCTTTGAAATTCCGTCGGTTGCGGCGGAGTAGAAACCGTAAAGCGTAAAGAGAATAAAAATAATAATAAGATTATCGGCGAAGGAAAAACCCGCATAAACGAGCGAGAATATAATTAAACCGGCTCCGAAAATTATCCGCTTGCTGAATTTATCGGAAAGAATTCCCGCAGGATAGGAAAAGAGAGCGTAAATAACATTGAAGAAAACATAACCTAAGATAGCCGTAAAATCCGAAGAAATTGATTTAAGTTTTAAGATTAAAAATACATCGCTGCTGTTCGCAACTGAAAAAACGGCAATCAGAACGAGTAGCTTTTTGTACGCTCTTGGCGCTGTTCTCCAGAATTCTCCGAAATTATATTCTTTGGCCTCTGTTTTAACCGTGGCGCTTTCCTTCGTGCGGAAAGCAAAATAGATTGCTCCGACGGAGGGAATTATCGCAAAGTAAAAAACAAGTCTGTAATTATCGCCTGAAAGATATAAAACAAGCAGCGCAATCAGAGGACCAACAACCGCCCCGAGCGTATCCATGCTTCTGTGAAAGCCGAAAATTGCTCCCCGGTTTGTTTTATCTGCATTAGCCGCGAGGAGCGCATCGCGCGGCGCGGTGCGAATTCCTTTCCCTACTCTGTCCAAAGTCCGCGATGTAACAACAGTTCCGATAAACGGGAAAAAGCCGGGAAGAGGTTTTACGATTGCCGAGAGCGTATATCCGATTTTTACGAAAACCGCGCGTTTGCGCAGCTTGTCCGATAGAGCGCCGAAATATCCTTTGAGCAAACTTGCCGTAACCTCCGCCACGCCTTCGATTATGCCGACTACTGCCATTGAAGCGCCAAGCACGGAAGTTAAAAATAAGGGAACAACAGGATAAAGCATCTCGCTTGCAAAATCGGTAAAGAAACTGATCATACCGAGTATCAGAACTTGTTTTGGTATCTTTCTTTTCATTTTCTTATATTATCTCATTAATAAAAAACCAAATATAAAATTTTTCGGAGTAAATATGGAATATTATGAGTTACATCCCGACAATCCCCAACAACGATATATCAATAAAGCGGTTGAAGTTTTAAAAGAAGGAGGCGTAATTATTTATCCCACCGACACGATTTACGGTTTCGGCTGTGACATATATAATCGCGAAGCTCTGGAAAGAATTTACATGATTAAGAACGAACCGAGCACAAAGTTGTACAGCTTTGTTTGCCCCGACTTAAAAGATATTGCCAAGTACGCCAAGGTTTCAGATTACGCCTACAAAACAATGCGAAAACTGCTACCCGGTCCATATACTTTTGTTTTGCCCGCATCTAAGGAAGTCCCTAAAAAATTGTGGACAAAAAGAAAAACCGTTGGAATAAGAATTCCGAACAATCCAATCGCCATAACTCTCGCCAAGGAATTAGGGCATCCGATTCTAAGCACAAGCGTTACAAACCGGCTTGGAGAGACATACATAAATCACAACGAAATTAAAAGCGTATTTGCCAATCAAGTTGATTTAATGCTCGCAATGGGCCCGCTTGAAGGAAAGCCCTCCTCCATTGTAGATTTAAGCGGAGACGTGCCTGAAGTAATAAGAGAAGGCATCGGAGACGTTTCGATTTTTTATTGAGAAGTAATAGTCTCTCTTTTTCCCCGATTAAAAGGGAGATAGAAATATTTATTATCTGAAAATTTTATTTATAATCCGGCATTATTATGAGTAAAAAAAGTTAACTATAGAGAGATTAATAAGCGCGGCGGATAATTTCTGCAAGTTGGAATCAAAATTTGAAAATAAAGATTTGTTCGGAATTACAGACGGAAAAGCCGTCGGCACTTATAATTGACATAAATTTAAAAGAATTCCAAATTGAAATTATATAGTAGAGGTTGAAAAATCCGCTCTTGAAATTGATATGCCTTCTTCCGGAATAAATGCTGTAATGCTTTGGTTGGAAATAGAATAAGTTAAACATCTTATTTCAAAATTTTTCCGCATCCAACAAAAAGCAGTAGGTGTAAACGTTGGCGGATCGCGAGTTATAATATGCTTAAAAAGATAAATATTTATTTGCTTTTGTTGATTGGAGTTGTCGTTTTTTCCTCTATAATAAACGGGCAGGAGAGAGTTCCCGAATGGGCAAAATCCGCCGTTTGGTATCAGATTTTCCCCGAAAGATTTTCCAACGGAGATAAAAGCAACGACCCGACTTCAGCGGATATGAAAGGGGGTTGGCCCTATGATATTCCCGTAGGCTGGGGAATTAGCAACTGGACGGGAGATTGGTATGAAATGCAGCCGTGGGAAAAAGCTGACGGACATGATTTTTACTGGAATGCGGGAACGCGCAGATACGGCGGTGATTTGCAGGGAGTAATAAATAAATTGGACTATCTGCAATCCCTTGGGATCACTGCTATTTATTTTAATCCTCTTTTTGAATCTCCTTCGCTTCATAAATATGACGCCTCAATGTACAGGCACATTGATAACAACTTCGGACCGAATCCTGAGCTTGACCGAAAAATCTGGGAAAGTGAAACTCCGGACGACCCTTCGACTTGGAAATTTACGAGCGCGGATTCTCTTTTTCTAAAGTTGATTAAGTTGGCGCACGCGCGGGGAATTAAAATAATCATTGACGGAGTTTTTAATCATGTTGGTTCCACATTTTGGGCATTCCAAGATGTCGTGAAAAATCAGCAAAAATCAAAATTTAAGGATTGGTTTATTATCGACGGCTGGGACAATCCCGAAACTCCCGAAAACGAGTTTAAATATTCCGGCTGGTACGGAGTAAAGGATTTGCCGGAGTTCAGAGAAGATAAAAACGGTTTGGTCAAAGGTCCGGCTGAGCATATTCATAACATTGTAAAGCGTTGGGAAGATCCGAATGGCGATGGAAATCCCGAAGATGGAATTGACGGCTGGCGGCTTGACGTTGCCGATATGGTTAATATTAATTTCTGGAAAAAATTTAGAATCTGGGTTAAAAGTATTAATCCCGAAGCTTACATAACCGGAGAAATTTGGTGGAAAGATTGGAGTAAGAATATTATTTATAACGCATCGCCCTGGCTTAAAGGAGATACTTTTGACGGCGTGATGAATTACAGATTTGCCCGCGCGGTAAAGAGATTTGTCGCCGATAAGAAGTTGCAGATTAATTCCAAAGGATTTGCCGATTCGTTGGAAAACCAGTACCGCGATTACAACAGGGAAAATCTTCTTGTCCTTTTTAACATGCTCGACAGTCATGACACGGAAAGACTTGCGTCGCTTCCGGTTAATCCCGATCATTGGTACGACCATTATGCCAATCCTCAGCAAAATAAAGATTGGAAAGTGAGGAAGCCGAATCACGAGGAGTATTTAAAAGAGAAGCTGATGATAGGTTTGCAGATGACGCTTCCCGGCGCGCCGATAATTTATTACGGGGACGAGGCTGGAATGTGGGGAGGCGACGACCCCGACGACAGAAAGCCGATGGTTTGGCCCGAGTTTAAGTATGAAGACGAAACGCATCATCCGCTCGGTTTTAAGCGCCCGACAGATAGAGTAGCGTTTGATTCTTCACTCTTTAACTATTACCAAAAATTGATTGCAATCAGGAAAGGGAATGTTGTTTTAAGCGAAGGTAAAATTAAGTTTACAGAGAACAAAAACAACCCTTTTATATTAACCTTTATTCGCAGTGGTTTCGGAGCTGAGATTGCAGTTATCACCAATAACAACAGCATGAAAAAACAATATATCCTTCCGAAAAATATAGAAGGAAGTTTTTCCGATTTGCTCTCGGGAAATAAATTTTCTTTTACCGATAAGGAAAACAGTTTAATTCTTGAACCTTTTCAATTATTAATTTTAAAGAAGAATTAGTATGAGTAAAAAAAATCCAAAGAATGATTCTCAGAAAATAAAGGACGGGAATCTCGGCGGCGTAGCCGGAGAACCGAAAAAAATATTTTATTTGATTCTTATTCTGATTCCGGTTCTTTTTCTGGTCTTGCTCGAAGTCGGTCTCCGCATAGCCGATTACGGTTACAACACGGATGTTTTCATTAAAGTTGCGCCGGGATATTACGGATCTAATCCCAAGCTGGCGAGGAAATATTTCCATAATGTAAAGTCCGTCCCGAATACAATCAACGATGTTTTTAAAATCAAAAAGCCGAAGAACGGATTCCGCGTTTTTGTCCTCGGCGGAAGCAGCGGGGCGGGTTATCCTTATATGCCGCTCGGTTCCTTTTCCCGTTATGTGAGAAAACGCCTGGAGTTGATTTATCCTAAGAATGATATTGAGGTTGTTAATTTAAGCATGACCGCAGTAAACAGCTATACTATCCGCGACATTGTTCCCGCAGCGCTTGAGCAGAAACCGGATTTAATTTTAATCTACGCGGGGCACAATGAATACTACGGCGCGCTCGGAGTCGGCTCGATGGAAAATCTCGGTTCGCAGCGTTGGCTTGTAAATTTAACGGTTAAGTTAGAGAAGTTTCGAACTTTCCAGCTTTTGAGAAACACGCTTAAATATATCGCTTCAAAATTAAGTTCCAAGCCGAAAAGGACAACCGGAACTTTGATGTCGCGAATGGCGGAGAAGAAAAAAATCCCGTACGAATCTGAAATATTTAAGGAAGGCATTGCTCAGTTTGAAGGAAACATGGATGATGTTTTATCCGAAATCCATTCCGCCGGAGTCCCTGTTTTATTCGCGACGCTCGGAAGCAATCTTATGGGAATAAAACCTTTTATTTCGGAAGCGTACAAAAATTACCCGCCGGCGAGAAAAGTTTTTGCGGAAGCGGAGCAAGATTTCAGGCAGGGTAAAATTAAAGAAGCGGGTAAAAAATTCAGGTTTGCCAAGGACTTGGATATGCTGCGTTTTCGCGCGCCGGAGAAAATTAACGATGTTATTGAAAAATTGAGTAAGAAGTACGGAGCCGTTCTTGTTAATGCCGATTCGGCTCTGAATGCCGAGAGCAAAACCGGCATAATCGGGAACGACCTTATGGTTGATCATCTTCATCCTACTCTGAGAGGTTACGAAATAATCGGCAGAACATTTTATGAAGCGATGGAGAAAAACAAGCTTTTGCCGAAAGGCGTTCATCATAATTGGAAGGATGAGAAGCAGGACAGCGTTACTGTCGCCGAGTTCCCATTTTCTCCTTTTGATTCAACAATTGCCGCGTTTAAGATAAAACTTCTGAAAGATGATTGGCCCTTTATCAATCCGTTGAACAAAACCCCGGCGTACAAATTATTAAAACGGAAAAACCGTTTGGATTCAATTGCCTACGATTTTGTAATGGCTAAAGTTGATTGGGAAAAAGCGGAGAGACTGGCTGCGGATTATTTTTATCGCACAGGGAACTATAAAGCATACGCCAAACAAATGAACATCCTGATTTGGCAGTTCCCCATTATTTTAAGTTACTACCGGTTTGCAATCGAAAAACTTGTAGCGGCAAAGGAGTATAATCTTGCCTACGATTTTGCTTTGAGGAAATTCAGAATCAAGCATGATTACTTTTCCGCGAAATGGCTCGGGATTATTAATCTGTGGAGGCATAAAATTAACGCATCAATTTACTACCTGATTACAAGCAGTAAGCTTAAAGGAGATGATGCGCAGGTTTATTACAATCTTGCCGGAGCTTACGCCGAAAAGCATGACTACAAAAACGCTCTTACTTACGCCCGGAAAGCCGTTAAATTAGCGCCGGAATATAAGCAGGCTGTTTCGTTAAAAAGTCAGTTGGAAAAAGTTTTGAAAAATATAAAACCGACTAAAATAAAAATTACACCGAAAGGGAAATAAAAATGATTGAGAAAATTATTGAAATATCCAAAGAAGCGGGAAGCGTTATCCGAGAGGGCTTCGGGACGCATTTTGAGGTGGAGTTTAAGGGAAGCTCCTCGAATCTTGTTACTGAGATTGATAAACAATCGGAAAAATTAATTTTGGATTATATTGCCAAAGAATTTCCCTCCCACTCCGTATTGTCGGAGGAAAGCGGAAAGCGCACGCGCGATTCCGAGTACGTCTGGATTGTCGATCCGCTTGACGGCACAACTAATTTTGCGCACGGACTCCCGATTTTTTCAGTTTCGATCGCTTTACAGAAAAACGGCGAAACATGCTGCGGCGCGGTTTACGATGTGATGCGGGATGTAATTTATACCGCCGAAATTAATTCCGGCGCTTTTATGAACGGGAAAAAAATCAGAGTTAATTCAATCGATAATTTTGAAGAATCGGTGCTTGTTACAGGTTTTCCTTACGACATTCAAAACAATCCGTTTAATGCTGTGGAAAAATTCGAGGCGTTTCTGCTTAGGGCGCGAGCGGTAAGGAGATTGGGTTCTGCGGCGCTTGATTTTTGTTATGTCGCAAGCGGAGTCTTTTCAGGCTTTTGGGAAGTTAAATTAAGTCCGTGGGATTTTGCCGCGGGAGATTTAATAGTACGCGAAGCCGGCGGAATTGTTACCGATTTGGAAGGGAAAAATTTGACGATAAATTCATCGCAAATTTTAGCGACTAACGGATTGCTTCATCAGAAAATGCTGGGTATTTTAAGAGAAAATTAATTTTCTCTTTACTTCTTTTACCAACACTTTCAATCTTGTTACGGCAAGAAGCCAGATGATGTTTTTCTTTTTCGTAACAAATTTAATTGAAGTATTGTTTCTGCATGCTTCAACCAGCATTTGTCCGTCGCAGTCGGGATATATGGAAATGATAATCTCTTTCATGGTCCCCTTATTTTTGATTTCTGTTATATTATCGAACTATTGAGAAAAAAGTTTAGTCCATGAAAGAGAAAATTTCTTATTCAGAGCGGAGCAATGGATCTCTTTATTAGAAACCTTTGCAAAACCTATAGTTGTCATATTGAGTCCGCCAATCCGCCAAGGCGGAGGAGTGGAAGCCGTCCGGAATATCTCTAAATTCGGTTTGATTTCCGATCCTGAGATTCTTCCGCCGCGTCGGATTCCGCTTCGCTCCATTCAGAATGACATCTTAGAAGTTAAGCTAAGCTGCTCTTGGTCATTCTGAGCGGAGCGAAGAATCTCTAAGTTAGGATCCACGCAAATCTGGGGTATGAGATTCTTCATATCATTGGCAGATACTTTTTATATTGAGACGGTGTCCTTCAGAGAATGATAAATGTAAGCCGGGGTAAGTATTGTCACTCCGAGGTGCTGATAAGCTCAATAAAACAATTTTATTTTAATTTTTTAATGATTTGCCGATAGCTTAACCTTTATGTATTTTTGCACTTCAATTTTTAAAGAATGGTATGAACAAGAATATAAATATTACGGAAGTAGAAAACGGAATTGTTGTCGTAAGTGAAAAGCTGACGGAAATTAAATCTTACACTTTGGGATTTTGGTTCAACACCGGTTCGCGCGACGAAACGGAAGAGAACAACGGAATATCCCATTTTATTGAACATTCTCTATTTAAAGGGACAAAAAAAAGAACCGCGAAAAAGATTTCGGATGAGATTGAAACAACCGGCGGCTACCTTAACGCGTTTACGACCAAGGAACATACCTGCTATTACGGCAGAGGAATTTCCGGCTCGGAGAAAAAAATGTTTTCCGTCCTTTCCGACATGGTACAGAATCCGTTATTCAGCGATAGAGAGTTGAAGAAGGAAAGCGGAGTAATTCTCGACGAGCTTTACGATATACTCGATACTCCGGAAGAATTTATTTTTGACGAGTTTGAGGAACTCCTTTTCGGTAGGAATTCACTTGCGATGTCTATAATAGGGACGGAAAGAAACATTAAAGAATTTAATCATCGCTCGGTGAAAGAATATTTTGATAAAAATTATTTTGGCGGAAAATTGCTGATTGTCGCATCCGGAAATATCGAACATTCCGATTTGCTGAAGTTATGCGGTAAATATATAACAAAAAAATACTCGTCGGCGGATAAACCAAACCGGAGAAAACCCGGACGGCAAAAGGCGAAATCGAAATTCATTAAACATCCGATTAACCAATACTACTCTATTATAGGGACTTCAGGCGTTGGTTACTCGCACAAAGATTATTACAAACTTCGTTTGCTTTCGGTTATTCTCGGCGAAGGAAGCAGCTCGCGGCTTTTTCAAACGTTAAGGGAGAAAAGCGGAATTGCTTATCAGATAAATACATTCGTTAATTCTTATTCGGACATCTCCGCCTTCGGAGTTTATTTTTCAACAAACAACAATAACCGTAAAAAAGCAAGAGAATTGATATTTAAGGAGTTCGATAAATTGTTATCCAAAGGAGTTTCAAAATCGGAGCTTGCAAAAGCGAGGAAAATTTTTATCGGCAATACGATTTTAAGTATTGAAAGCACCTCAAACAGGATGAACAGAATCGGGAACTCCTTGCTGGCGTACGGAAAAATAAAGCCGATAGAAGAATCCGTTCGGGAAGTTGAGCGGATTACAACCGAAGAAATATTGGCAACGGCAAAAAGTCTTCTTGACGAAACGCGTCTTTTTGAAATCGGCGTGGAGCCGGAGGAAAAAAGCCGATAATCAAAAGTTAGATTGTCTTATTTCATTTTAGTAGCATCTTTTTTGAATTATTAATAAATTCCTTTATCAATTGAAAAGGGGAATAATATTTGAAAATAATTTCTACTTTTTTTCTAATTATAATTTCTTCAATATTAACATTTGCTCAATCTCCCGATATCTCGTGGAAGGTTTCCGTGCCGGAATTTATTGAGGAAAATCATTCTTTTGCTTTCAGCGTTTTTGCGCTCTTCCAAGAATTGCATCCAGATTCAATTGAAATATCTTTAATAAACGATTACATCGAGATTGCCGATTCGGCAAGGATTTTGTACTCCGATTCCAATGTTGTTCTTAAAGTAATTAAAAATAGCGCAGGGGAATTTTTGTCCCTTTCCAAAGAATTGATTGAAAAAATTGACGGCTCTCCTTTTCAAATTATCTTTTATGCCGGGCGTCCCGCAGAGAGCGAAGTAAATTTCAGAGTGAATTTTTACGAGGAAAGGAAACTCATTTACTCGGTAAATTCATCGAGCGTTAACGGCGACGGGAATTACCTTTCCCCCGCAGTGATAAGGGTTTACGACAACTTCAATTCAGGAAAAGCCCTTCGCCTGAAGTCCGACGGCAAATTTGTTTTTCCAATTGATTTTAATCTTCCTTCGCAGACAACAATTTCCTTCTGGGCAAATTATTCGCAGCCCTCCCGCGCGTCTATCGGGTTCCAAGGGGCAAATCCGTTTGATACGCTTTTTTCAATAACTAACGATATTCATAATTTTCCGATAGTGAAGCCTGACGAGAATACCGATTATCTCGAAAACATTTTTCTTGCCGACAGTCTTTGGAATTTTTACGAAATAAATTTTGACAACGGAAAAATAACTTTATCAATTAACGATGAAAAAGTTGCAGAAACGGAAAGCTCGATTTTTTCCGATGAAATAAAATCGGTAAATTTCTTAAATAACGGCGCCGGCGATATTTTTATTTCGGATATAAAATTATCGGGTAAAAAGGATTTCCGGAATCAGGAGAATGCGGGCGATTCTCTGCTGCGGGAAATCAATTTTGAAAATTATGACGATATTGATTCGTTGGCTCAAAACGGAATGATAATAAAGAATGCCGAATTGACCGAAACCGAAATCCCTCGCTTAGCGTTTCCTCCCCAAATAGATATAAGCATTTCTTCCGCATATTCAACAATCGAATGGTACAACGATAAAGATTTGAAAATTGTAAAATACGTTTTACAGAAATCAACCGATTATAAAGATTTTGTTGATATTTACACAATAGATAACCCCGAACCGAAAAAACGTTACTCCTACCAAAGCTATAATGAGGATGACGAAAAAGTTTCATTTTTCCGTGTAAAACAAATTGACGATAACGGAAACTACTTTTTTTCGTCGCAGGTGAAAGTCGGACATGCTAAAATCGAGGACTTTGAACTTCGGCAGAATTATCCGAATCCGTTTAATCCCACTACCGAATTTACCGTTAATGTAATAATTCCGGGATATTATTTAATTGGGATTTACGATTTGGTGGGGAAGGAAATTCAAGTTCTGCACGAAGGAACGCTTGCAATCGGGGAGCACACTTTCTCGTTCAACGGGGAAGATCTTCCTTCCGGCATATATTTGCTGAAAGTAAAATCGAATAATATGTCGGTCGTCCGTAAGATGATTCTTGCCAAGTAGGAATTGCTAATTTAAATTTCAAGAAGACTTTGTAGAATCTATTTTTTGTCATTGTTATGTTAAAAATCAAGTACGGTGTCAAAATTGTCCACCGACAGCAATATATAAATACAATTATCACATAAAATATTTCACCTTATAACCTTTTAAG
>JALWEC010000280.1 GCA_027036655.1 Melioribacteraceae bacterium | reverse complement strand
AAAGATTTTGCTCCTACGGAGCAAGTACGAAATCATATCGTCTATGTAAATATCAGAAAGTTTTGCATAATTCAACCCGGACAAGCCGGAAACAAAATTAGAAAAAGTCGGACAAAAAAATAATCTCTGAAACCCCTATCAACAAGGGACTTTAGAGTATTTGGAAAAATATTCTGCCACAAATAACACGAATTTTACTAATAAGGTACTTATTTTTATATGTCATTCTGAATGAAGCGAAGCGGAATGAAGAATCTCAAAACCGGTAATTATACCGAATTTAGAGATATTTCGGACGGCTTACACTTTTGTCCCCGACGAAAAGCGGTCGGGGTAAACTTGGCGAACTCAATTTGACAAATTTAGGTTAAAGGTTTCTATTAAAATTTTAACTTCTCTTTTAATTTATTCAATCGGTATCCGCTGTCTTCGGAAAGTAAATTTATATAATTAACAATTTTACTTAGTCCGGTTATCTGCGCTTCCTTTTCGTCGTCGGAAATTTCCTTGCCGAGAATGGAAATATAATATTTTATTAAGGCGATTGTATAGAACCAATGTATGAGTTCTTCAAAATTTTCTTTAAGATAATATGTCTCGCCTTGATAACTGTTAACGCGCAGAAAATCTTTAACCAAGTCGTCGTCCAAAAGTTCATCGAATAACTTTTCGGTAAACTTAATTTGTTTTCCGAGGGAATAGGACTTATCGGTTAAAATTTCTTCAAAGGAGTTTGCCGTGAGCTTGGTGAGAATTTTTATCAGCGTGCGAATTTCATCTAATTCGGATTGTGATTTTCCCAACTTGGAAAGAATCGAGCTGCAAATGTCATCGAAAAGAATCTCATCGTAGATATCGATTTCTTCGGGGGACGCGCCGGCAAGTTTTTCGAGAGCGCTGCGAATATTAAGCAGAATAATGTAAGCAAGATTATCTCTGTAATTATGTTCAAACAGTAACAGCAAATTTCTCCGCATTCTTTTGTCGATTCTGAGATTGGAGCTCATTACATCCTGACGCAATTGAATTAGGGACAAGAAAACATTCTTGAAATTTGTCTCCAATATTTTTAAGTCTGCTTCAATTTTCAGAAATTCGGTAATTTGATGCAGCAGGTAGTTAAACCTGTTAGTCAAAAAGGAGATGTCTCTTTCAAGATTTTCCCTTTTGTCCAAACCTTCGGACGAAAGGAAGCCGATAATTTCCGAAAAGATTTCTTCGTCGAACAAACTTAACGTAGCGTTGTGAATCGGGCGAATTTGAGTTTTAACCATTTCCTCTTTCAAGGAAGAAAAGCCTATTTTTCCAACTCTTGAATAGAGTTCGTTCAATTCGTGCGTAACCGTATGCGTTTTGAAATCGCTAAAGACGCGATATTCAAATCCATTTAAACTGATATTAAATCCCGATTTGAAATCTTCGGCTTTGAATAAAAATTCTCTTTTTGAGATTAGTTCTTTAAAGGAAATAAATTTTTCTTCCGTGGGATTAATAAACAAAGCTTCGGAAAGCGATTTTTGTATCAGTTCGTTTTCGGTAAGTTTTTTCTCCGAAAAATTTATGCTACCGGATGTGGGATCATATTTGTTATTATAAAAGACAAGAGCTTTTTCATCATCAAGTGCGTTAACGTAAGCGAAAACATTTTCATTTACGTTTCCGTCATTATCCTTAAAAGGAAATAACCAAAAGTTTTTCACCTCGCTGAAAAGACGCCGCTTGGCGATCAGAGGAAAAATCTCCCGTTTGTGCCGCTCGATTAATCCGTAGTTCGGTTCCTCGTTGTAGTAGGCGCGCTTATATTCCATTCCGTACTTTTCGTGATACCCTTCAATTTGTCCGTGCGCAAACATTGGTAAGCCGGGCATTGTAACCATCATTGTAAGAACGCCGAAATACTTGTCGCCCGAACCGAACTGTTTTATCGCGGTTTCTTCATCAGGATTGCTCATAAAGTTTACGTACCGTTTCAGTATTTCCGGCTCAAATTCAAGCGTGTTTTTAATAAGCTCGCGGTATTTCTGATTTTCTTCCCGCATGAACATATTCATAAATGCGCTGTTGTAAACGCGGTGCATTCCAAGCGTACGGACAAAGTAACCTTCCATCAACCAGAAGGCTTCGGCAAGCAAAAGAGTTTCCGGCATCTCGGCGTTGATTCTATCAACAACTTCTCTCCAGAATTCCTTTGGGAAAAATTTGTTGAACTCTTCTTTAGTCAAAGCATAATCGGCGCGCGAAGGAATGTCTCCCCCCGAGCCGGGTTCGGGATACCAGAGCCGCGCAAAGTGCTTTTTCGTAAGGGTCATAGCCGCATCGAAACGGATGATGGAAAACTTTCGCGCAACGTCCATGATTTTTTGGATTACCGCTTCCCGCACTTCATGTTTAAGAATATCAAGCTGAGCGGTGTCGTTCCACGGCATGTTTGTTCCGTCGTTGCCGTGATATATGTAACGGCGTTCACCCGTGCGGTTATCAATTCTTTCAAATACAACCGCGGCATCGCTGTTCGACCAATAGCCGTCCTCAATCTTTATAGTAAAATTCGGGTCGGGAGATAAATTTGCGCCTGTGAATTTATAACCGGGGAAAGGGGGCGTCGAAGATTGAATGAAGTAATCCGGATGTTCTACAATCCATTTGGAGTAGATGCCGGTATGGTTCGGCACCATGTCGGCGGCAAGTCGAATCCCGAACTTTTTTGCCTGCGCATTTAACTTTTGGTAAGCTTCGTATCCTCCTAAATCGGAAGCGATTTCATAATCGTAAAGCGAATACGCGGAAGCGACCGCGTCAATATTACCGCGCAGATGCTTGATTTTTTTGGACGCTTCGCTTCTTTCCCAAACGCCGATCAGCCAAAGAGAGTTGATATTCCACTTACTTAGTTCTTGAAGTTCTTCATCAGGCACCTGGTCAAGGCGATTTATTTCCCGAAAATATTTTTTACTTAACTGCGAAAGCCACACATAGGTATTCTTCGCAATCATAACGACCTTTGGCATCCAATCGGTGTCGGGCGTAAAATTTTCTTCTTCTATATAATCTTCCGAAGAAGAAGCAAGCATGTCAAAACCGCTTTTTCCGATAATTGCTCCGCGTCCTCCTTTCTTATATTCGGGGACGAAAGAAGGGGGCGGGGCTCCCGCTCCGGCAATAATAACATCTTCGCGCAGAAGATCGGAGCTGGCAAGGAATTCCCTTTCAAACTTGTCCGCAATAAGATCTTTCCAGTTTGAGCGTATGAATTCAAGCTGTCCCTGCAGATTATCCGGAGAGTTCAGAATCGGCTGAAGCAAAAAGTTAAGGAGGTCGTTGTTCTCTTTTAGT
>JALWEC010000279.1 GCA_027036655.1 Melioribacteraceae bacterium | reverse complement strand
CGCCAGGTTTATCAATTTTATTTATTGCAAATATCATGGGTACGCCGGCGGCTTGCGCGTGGTTAATCGCTTCAACCGTCTGCGGCATAACGGCATCGTCCGCGGCGATAATAATTACGACTATATCAGTAACCTGAGCGCCGCGAGCGCGCATAGCGGTAAAAGCTTCGTGCCCGGGAGTATCAAGGAATGTAATTGACTGTTTGTCATTTATTTTAACATGATAAGCGCCGATGTGCTGCGTAATACCGCCCGCTTCGCCTGCTACTACGTTTGCCTTGCGAATATAATCAAGGAGAGAGGTTTTACCGTGATCCACGTGCCCCATTATTGTTACAACCGGAGGACGCGGCACCAAGGAATCTTCGGGGTCATCATAATCCTCCAAAGCATTTTCAATAACTTCTTCCTGAAGCTCGACTTCAAATCCGAACTCATCGGCAACAAGCGTAATCGTTTCAAAATCGAGCCGCTGATTGATCGAAACCATTAGCCCGAGCCCCATACACTTACCGATTACATCGGCGACAGAAACATCCATTAGGTTGGCAAGCTCATTGACGGAAATAAACTCGGTAACGCTGAGTTTCTGTTTCTCCAAAGCTTTTTCTTCTTCTATCTTATCCAGAATTTCCTTCTTCTCGATTCTTTTTTTCTTTCTCAAAGCCGCTCTGTCAACATGCGAGTTTGAATCGTCTCCGAGAATTGTCCTTTTGATTGCCGCTTCAACTTCCTTCTGATCAACTTTAATCTTTTTCGATTTTTTCTTTCCTTTTGCGGGACGTTCAACTTCTTTCCCGGCGGCGTCAAGTTCTTTTCTCTTTTTAGCGCGAAGTTTTTTCTTCTTTTTCTTGCTCGGAGTTCCTTCAACTAATTCGGCGGGATTAACCACATCGGGAATTTTTTCGGTTTTCTCTCCTTTTGCAGTATCATCTTTCTTCTGTTCAGGCTTCTTCTTTTTATCTTTTTTATTGGATTTCTTTTTCCTTTTTCCGGCGTCCAAATCAATTTTTCCGAGAACTTTTAAGCCTCCCGAGTTATTTTCCAATTCCTTTTCAGATTCGGTCATAAATTTTTTAGGCTCTTCGGGTTTTACTTCTTCCCGAGGCTCTTCGGCAGATTCGGTTTCCTCGATTTTTTCGTCGGGCTGTTCTTTTTCCGGTTCGGGAGCTTCTTCAACTTTTACTTCGGTTTCGGATTCCCCCTTTTCCTCGGCAGCTTCTTCCTGAACTACTGCTTCCTCAACGGCTTCGAGAGTTTCCGGAGTTTCGGCAACTTCAGCCGTTGCTTCGGTTTTTTCATCTGAAGAAACTTCCGGAGTTTCGCTTTCAACGGATTCAGCTTCAACAACCTCTTCAACGACGGGAGCTTCCTCAATTTTTTTCTCCTCTTCTTCCGGTTCAGCCGGAACTTTCGGAGCCGATTCTTTCTCAGCTTCTTTTTCTTTCTTCTTGGTTGAAAACTTTTTCTGAAAATCATCTATTTTCTGATAATGCTTGCGGGCGGCGTCAATATCTTTTTTGAATTTTTCTTCAATAACTTCCAACATATCATCATTAAGTATCGCCATATGGGACTTAATACTGAACCCCTTTTCAACAAGGAATTCGACCAATTTTTCCGTAGATAAATTGTATTCCGCTGCAAACTTGTATAATCTGATTTTCTTTTTCTTTTCGGTCATTCTTGAACCTTAAATTTATTCTTCTTCAAACTGGTCTTTAATAATTTCAATTATTTCTTTAGCTTTTTCTTCATCGATTCCATCTATTTGAGCTAACTCTTCAACTCCGCCGGAAAGCACTTCAACGGCGGTATCGAATCTGTTATCGATTAACAAATCAACAACTTCTTCTCCGAGTTCCTCTCTTAAATCAATTAATTCTATATCGTCTTCATATTCGTCAAAAGCTTTTTCTTCGCGGATAACGTCTATTTCGTATCCAGTTAACTTTATCGCCAAACGAATATTTACGCCGTTTCTCCCGACTATCAGCGACACTTGATCGGAATCTGCCCAAACAGTGCATTTTTTCTCATCTTCGTTAATTTCAATTGCTTTTAATTTTGCGGGAGCCAATGCGCGCTGAATGTAAATTATAGGGTCGTCGGAATAATTTATGACGTCGATATTCTCGTTATTCAGTTCGCGTACGATTGCGTGAATTCTTACGCCTTTCATCCCAACACACGCTCCGACCGCGTCAATTCGCTGATCTTGCGATTCAACGGAAACTTTTGCTCTTTCGCCGGGTTCGCGCGCAATTCCTCTTATGTCAATAATTCCGTCGTAAATTTCAGGAATTTCAATTTCAAATAATCTTCGAAGAAACATATTATCCGCTCTGGAAATTATAATCGCGGGACCTTGAGTTGATTTTCGCACTTCCTTAACAACGGCGCGGATTGTATCCCCTTTGCGATAACGTTCACGCGGAATCTGTTCCGAACGCGGAAGAAGAAGCTCGTGTTTGTTGTGGTTAACGAGAATGTCATTTTTACGCACTTGGTAAATATCGCCTACGATAATTTCCCCGAGCATATCGTTGTATTCTTTGAATACAATTTCTTTTTCGACTTCGCGAATTCTCTGGTTAAGAGTCTGCCTTGCAAGGTTAATCAATCTCCGTCCGAAAGATGAAAGCGGTATTTCTTCCACGTAGTAATCGCCGATTTCCAATTCCTCTTCATTTCCATTCTCTTCAACTTCGGCAAAACTGATTTCCGTTTCAGGATCTTCCACCGTTTCAACAATAAGTCTCTCGAGAAAAATCTGAATATCGCCTTTATCCATATTTACGATTACTTCAAAATTTGCATCCTGTCCATACTTTTTCTTAACCAAAACTCCGAAAATCTCCTCGATAATTCCACCGAGAACATCTTTATCCAAACTTTTTTCGCGAGCCATTTGCGCGAACGATTCTACTATCGCACTGTTCATTTAATTCATTCCTCCGTTCAAAACGAAATTTGTACTTTTGCTTGTTTTATATTATTAAAATTGACTATTCTTTCTTTTCCGTTAACTTCAAATGTAAGTTCGTCGCCGTTTACCGAAAGGAGCTTTCCTTCAAATTTTTCGGTAGCTTCCTTCTCTTCTCCGAGTTTCACCTTAAAGTTTCTTCCGATATGTTTGGGATATTGTCCTGCAAATTTCAACGATTTACCTATACCGGGAGAAGAGACATCCAATCTGTACTTACCTTTTATCAATCTTTCTTCATCGATAAATTTTTCAATCTCGCGGGAAACATCGGAACAAATTTCCGTTGTAATTCCATCGACATTGTCAATAAAGACTTCGAGTACCCTGAATGAATCGGTTCCTCTCCATAAAATATCAATCAAGAATAAGTTTTTATCCTCGACAATTTCCTTTATTTTCGGCTCTATTATTTCTATTGCTTTCATTTCAATTTATCCCAACAAAAAACGCCCCTTTTGGGGCGAATAAGAAGTACAAAAGTAAGAATTTTTCAGGATAGTAGCAAATAGTATTTACTTGGAAAACCGGAACCGAATTCTATTTTGCAAACAAACTGAAATGAAGCGCCGAGCAGGTAAAACCGACCTAATTATTTCGCGGAAATTCTTACGGTTCCGTCCTTCGGAGGATTGCCGCTGAAAACTCTTCCGTCTTCGGTATGGAACTCCACCATTGTGTAGGAAAGTCTTGTAGAGCCTACTGCTTTTGCCTTAAACTTCATCGTAATAAAACTTCCCGAGCCGGTCAAACTTCTTCTTGGCAATGTGTAAAGCGTTGCAAGCACGGCGCTGTTAATATCTATTTTACCGGTTGAGTTAACTTGCGATAAAATTCCGGCATCGGAAAAATCGGGAACGGTAATTTGTTCAAAACCGCTTCTTTCCACAAAACTTCCCTTCGAGATTCCCTGCAGGGAAAGATATGTTGTGTCAAAGGCAATAACGGCGTGCAGCGCTACCAGACTATCAACGCCTTCCACCCAAACGCTGATGGAATCCGATTGTCCTACAGTCATTTCGGTTTCCGTCTTAAAGAACATTAAAGCGGGACCGCGGAATGCATCAACCGTAAAAACGCGGGAAACGGTAAGTTCTTGGTCTGTATGATCCTTTAATCTTCCGCTTACTTCAAAACGGTATTTGCTTTCATCCAAATTGCTGAAAGTAATTTCCGTAACGGTTCCCCACTCCGACCAATCGCGGTAAACAGTCGGGAAATTGTCCTCGTCAAGCGCAAGCATACGGTAACGATACTCAAAACCGTTGTCGCTTCCCGACCAGCCGAATGTAGCATAATTTACTGCAATTACCGCATCCTCGGCGGGACCTTCGGTAATCTGCAAAAACGGCGGCGGATTATCGACAACGGCAGGCCCATTACAACTTTCCGCTCCAAGCAAAAGAAGAGCAAAAATCAAAATCTTAATGGAATAATATTTTAGTTTAAAATCTTTCATTGCCGATAACCTATTTTAGAAGAAGCATTTTCTTTGTTGAAACATATTTCCCGGCTGATATTCTATAGAAATAAACTCCGCTTGCCAAAGTTTGCGTTCCCACAGCGTTAAACTTTGTTTTATATGAGCCGGGTTCTAAAACTTTATTTATTAAGGTAGCGACTTCCTGTCCGAGAATATTATAAATTTTGAGCGAAACTCTGCTTTTGGAAGCGACGTCAAACTCAATCGTCGTAGTCGGATTAAACGGATTAGGATAATTTTGATAAAGCATAAACCGGTTCGGTACCTCCTGCAAAGTGTAAACTTTAGCTCCCGCGACAGATTGATTAAAATGCTTATCGTAACCTTTGTAAACAATCAAAAGTGAATCTTTGTTGTTGTCTCTATCCAAATTCGCTTTAATTTTTGAAATAATAGAATACTCATTTCCGACTTTACCGCTTAAATTCGAGAAATCTATCCGGACTATTCCGCGCGCGGTATCTTGATAAGAGAGGACTATATTATTTGTAGTTCCATTTTTCGGCGCAAATTTCAGCGAGTCAAATCTAAAGACATAAGGATTGAAATGTATTTCAGCGGAAACCGCCGACAAATCTTTTTGCTCCAAATTAATCTTGAAATCAAACTTATTTTCACCTTTTTTGAATTTAATCGTCTCTCTCGAATCGGCATTGTCAAAGTTAAAGTTTACCGATTTCGGCAACCCGCGATTCTGTGCATAATAGTTCCACATATCCTGAAAAACAAGCAAATCATTGATATTAAGATTATCATCGGGAGTAACCGTAACAATCGGAGTCGTTCCGGAATAAGGATACATATCAGCTCCGACCGAGGAATCAGCCGAACTCCAAGAGAACACATAAGCGGCTAAATCGGCTCCGTTAATCTGACCGTCGTTATTAAAATCTGCCAGAGCTTTAGTTTTACTTGTAGTATTAAATACCGTAGCATTCCCGAAAGCGTCGGAAATTTTCATCTTATAATTGTATGCTGTCGAAGTTTTGAGATTATGCAAAAGAGCCTGGTTACCGTACGATTCCGCATTCGGAATTGAGTCGAAAACTCCGTTATCCGAGACGTATAATTCGTAACTTATCGGACGGCTTGAATCTATCGCCGATTTCCAGCTTGCAACGGCTTTGCTCCAGCCGTATTGGAAACTGTTCTGTTCAATTGTAAAGGAAGACTGATCAAACTGCGGGGCTTTGTTGTCAATTAAAATTGTATCCGTCGAAACGGGATAATCAACCCGATAAGTAGAGTGGAAAGTAGCGTTAAATAAAACTTTTCCTTCAAAATTATCAAGCTGTCCTTTGGAATCCCATTTGATTGTATCTACTAACGGACCGACCAAGTTAGTGTAATTCCCTTGCAGATAAGCATATCCGTCGTTTTCGCTTCCCCCGATTGTACGGAATGAAAATTTAGTTAAATCCACCGATTCATTTGCGTTAGGCAAGCTGTACAGCAGCTTAATCACTCCGGACTGAGTAGTGCCGATTGGCGTTATTGTAGGATAAAGCCCTATCAGGAATGTAGTGTCGCTAACATCTTGAACATCGAGCTGATAAATGTCCGTAATTTTTATCTTTGCGTCCGCCGTGGCAATATTTGGCGTAGTCCAAGTATATGAACCGGCAGCACCGGGCGCAAGTCCCACCAAAATAGGATAGGTTGCCCCTCCGTCCGTTGAGAGCAAAATTCTTACACTATCGAGATAGTTGCTGTTCCAAGTAATGTTGTAAGTGGAATTTGCGTTGACAGCTTCATAATTATTCGGCGTTAAAACATTTATGGAAACTATCGAGAAGTTTGTATCGCTTATATCGAAAACATTTGTATAATCAAAATCCTGAAGTTTTATTCTTGCTTGGTCTGTCGGAACGTTAGGTACGGTCCAACGGTACTTACCGCTATCTCCCGGAGCCGCGCCGATAAAGTTCCAAGTGCTTCCGCCGTTAACGGAATATGAAATTCCGATATTATTGATGTACTGACTTTCCCAAGTAATCTCATAGGTGTTACCAACTTGAAGTTTCTGCAAACTTCCGCCGTTTGGCGAGGTCAGTTGAATATGAGAAATCACAAAGGATGAATCGCTAATATCGTAAATTGAATGATTGTTTGCATCCTCAACTTTCATACGTGCAGCCGGAGTAGCCTGCGTTTCAATCAGCCAGTAATACGAGCCGGAAGTTGCGTCAATATTGTTTGCAATCGGCGTCCAAACATCGGAACCGCTTTGAAGTTCAACATAAAGATTAACATTAGAAATCGTACTATTGCTCGAAGCCCATTCAATCGTATAAGAAGTGCCGATTTGTTCTCCTTCCCCGCCGTTCGGTTTTTTCATCTTGATATAACTGACGGTAAAGGTGGAATTTGAAGTATCTGCGATATTGGAATAATCGGCATCGACAATCCTCAGCAGATAATTCGGAGAAGCATAATTAATATCATCCGGGATAGCCCATTCATATTTATCGCTGTCGGCGACAACCGGAGATTGGTTAATGTTAGTCCAGTTCAGAGAATCGGTTGAATATTGGAGATTTACAAAATTAATATACGAACTGCTCCAAGTTATCTCGTGTGTTTTTCCTGTTTGGTAAACGTTTCCTCCGTTAAAATTCAATATCTTCAAATTACTGATAATAAAGGGAGCGTTTGAAACATCGTAAAGCATCGGATTATTGACATCGCTTATTTTAACAAAACAAGAGTCGGAAACATCATCCGGAATCGTCCAATTGTAATACATCGAATCAGCGGGATAATTCTGCACAAAAGGTTTCCAAACGCCGTCGCTTGTTTTATAATAAAGATTCACCTTTCCGATATTGTTTGTACGCGACCAAGTTACTTTCTTAGAAGTTCCAACCAAAACTTTTTCCGGAGAGTTAAAGACCGTAAGTTCCAGACCTCCGATTGAGAAATAGCTGTCGCTTGTATCCGAAAGTTGATTATTGACCGCATCCGTAATTCTTACCAAAGCCGAATCGGTCGAAACTCCCGTTCCGATATTCCAAGTATAAGAGCTGTCTGCCGAATGAGCTGATGTTGCAAGTCTGTTCCAATTTGTTCCGCCGTTGAATGAATAATCAATGTTAATATACGGGATTGTAGCGGCGGTAACATTCCACCGGATAGTATAAGGCGCGCCGGCTTGAATAAACTCATTCCCGTTCGGACTGACAAGAAGCATCTTGCTGATTTTAATTGCGCCGCTCGCAGATTTAATCAGATTATTCGATTCGGAATCGAGAATTACTATTTTCGCATTCGGCGATTCAATCGAAGGAAGCCGCCAAACATAAATGGAATCCTGTGCGTTAACGTTAGCGTCAATTAAAGTTAAACTTGAGTCAGCCGTATCGCCGCTTAAAGAATAAAGCAGATTAACTTTATGAACGGATGTACTCGCATCCCAGGCAATTGTATCGGTTCTGTTTGCAATCCAATGAGCGCCGAGAGAAGGCGAAGTAACATTAATCCAACCTATGCTGAAATTCGATGCGCTCGAAACAAACTGTGAACTGTCAATCGTATTCCGCAAGCGAATCAAACCTTGTTCCGTACTTAAACCGGGCGGCACGTTCCACGTCCAAAGGGAATCATCTCCGATAGCGGAAGTAGTAAGAGTATCCCACGAAGTTCCGTTATCGTATGAAACCTCAATCTGCAGATTAGTAATAAAAGCGCTTCTCCATTTAATATTGTACTGCGAACCGGCTTGCAGTTTTTCACCGCCGTTTGGAGCGATAAGAGCAAGCTGCGAAGTAAATATTGTAAACTTATCCGATGTGTCGGCTACTGTGCTGATATTAGGATTATATCCGCGAACCAAACAGCTGTTTGAATTAACATCTGCGGGTAACGTCCAAGTTAAGGAATCCCTCGACGCCGTTACACTGTTTTGAATTGTATTCCAAGTCTGCCCGTTGTTAAGCGAATACTCAAAATTTAGATTCCCGAGAAAATCACCCGAATTCCATTCGATTAGCTGTGTGGAGCCGGACTTCCAATTGGTTGAACTGTTCGGCGAAGTAAAAGCAAGTTCCGTAATTGTAAAAAATGCGTCGGACGAATCGATGATCTGATAATTGGAACGAACATCGCTAATTCTCACCAAAATCGAATCACTAACAGTCCCGTTCGGAAGAATAATATTTGTACTACCCGACGAAGAAGAATCAATCTCGGAATGTAACGTAAGATTACTTTTCGCGTCAATTACCTCAACAAGAATTTGCTTGACCGAACTACAACCGCTCCAGCTTACCGGCAGATTTTTACCCGAAATGTAAACTTCTCCTCCGTTAGGCGAAGTTACTTTAACCCAACCCGTTATAAAAGGTTTTGAAACATCATAAAGTGAAGGATGATTAATCGATGCGATTTTTATCAGCATACTGTCGGAACAAAGATTATTCGGGATGCTCCATCTAAAAGTATCGGCGGAAGCAGTAACATTTGTCGCCCCTTGAATTCCGCTCCAGATTTTTCCGTTATCTGTCGAGTAAGATAATTTCACTCCGCTGATTGAAGAACTTGCAGCCCAAGTTATCGGGAAAGTTGAGCCGGCGGAAACATATTCTCCACCCGTCGGATTACTTAACTTAAGCCGCGCGACAGTAAAGACGTTGTTGCTCGAATCGGATACGGCGGGATTTTCCAGGTCCGTAATCTTCACGAGGCATTGATTCGATTCCAAAGTATCCGGCAGCGCCCATTTGAAAGAATCGGCGGAAGCAACCGTGGCATTGCTGATTGTAGTCCAATTCGAGCCGTTATCCGCGCTGAACTCAATCTTAAAGTAGTTGACGAGTGAACTCGTCCATCGTACTGTCAATGAATCGCCCGAGCGCAAAAATTCATTCCCGTTAGGATAAGTTAAATCCGCGAGTGATTGGAAAATCGTAAAGTAGCCTGATTCCGATTTAATATCGCCGTTGGTTTTATCGGATATACGAACTTTTACCGAATCGCCGGTCGTATTAGGAATTACCCAATTGTACTGCAAATCTCCCGCTGCGACGGATGCAATATCAACCCAGCTGATTCCTTTATTCAATGAATATTGAAGCGAGAGTGAATCAATTCCGCAGTAGTTCCATTTAATTAGGTGCGTTGTCCCTACGCGCCAATTTGCTCCGGCTGCCGGTTCGGTTAACTGCAAATTCTTAATCGTAATCGGTTTCGGAATTGTATCTACAATCGATTGGAAAGCAAAATTAATTATACGAACATAAACGGAATCTCCGCAGACGGAATTATCGATCACCCAAGTGTATGATGAATCGCTTGCGGAAACAGGCGTGGAATTAATTACATACCAATTCGTCATATCCGTAGTGTATTCCATCTGAACGGAAGTAATGTCGTCGCTGTTTAACCAGGAGATTTTGATAGAATCTCCGGTTTGGAATTCCCCGCCGTTAATCGGTGCGGTTAAGTTCAGCATACTGATTGCAAAAGGCGCAGAGGTTTCCGAAATTGCGAGATTACTGTTTGCGTCGCTTATCCTGATGTACCCCGAGTCTGTCGGGATGTTGTTTACAAGCCAATCATAACTTCCGGTGGAAGCGGCAACAATTCCGAGCGAGTTCCAAGTAACTCCATCCGCAGAAAAATCGACTCTTACGTTGTTCATATTTGCGCTTGCCAACCAAGAGACCGTTTTATGCCGGTTAGCCTGAAGATGTTCTCCTCCGACCGGAGCAATTAAATTAATCCACCGGACATAAGTATTTTGTGAACTGCTGTCCGCGATAAACGTATTAGAAGCGTCTTCAATTTTTATACGAAGCGAATCGGTTTCAAAATTAGCGGGAATTGAATAAACATAACTCTGATTTGAAGCCGGATAATTGCTCTGAAGCAATGTCCACGAAGCTCCTCCGTTTACAGAGTAATAAATATTTATCAAACTTATATTGGAAGTTATATTCCATTTAATTGAATAATCATTCCCGGCTTGCCAATATTCTCCGCCGTTCGGAGCTGTTAATGTCAACTGTGCGTTTGAAATTTTAAAATATGCCGAAGTATCGTCAACATTCGAATAATCGATATCTCCGATTCTGACCAAAACCGAATCGAAATTTATTGAATTGGGAATCGCCCAAGAGAGTTTTC
>JALWEC010000278.1 GCA_027036655.1 Melioribacteraceae bacterium | reverse complement strand
AACGGGAGATATTAAAGAAAATATTCGTATGATTGAAAAGAAAATGACTTTCCCGAGCAGTTTCGGACTTAGGACTTCCTATTATAAATCGCATCTCTACGGAGGTTTGTATTATCTTGAAGTTAGGAAACACGGCTCGTCGAAAGGAGACGGCTTGAAGAAAATCTGCAAATTGTACAACATTCCGATTACATCAGCCGCTGTTGTCGGAGATTGGTACAACGACCGCGCGTTATTTGAAACCAAAGCGTTTAAGGTTGCCGTAGCCAATGCCGTTCCGGAAATAACTCGCCTTGCCGATATGATTACGACAAAAGATAATCACGAAGGCGGAGCGGCTGAATTCTTACGGATGATTTTGGAAGCTAAAACAAAATAAATATGAAAGAAAGCATTCGAGTAAAAATATTAATCTTCATTGTTACAATCGGGATTCTGGTTCTCCTTTTTCCTCACGGTGAATCACTGGACGCAAATGTTTCCGTTGGAAGTATTTGGACTAAGGAAGATTTAATTGCTCCGATGAGTTTTGAGATTTTAAAAGACCCGCAGCAGTATGAAAAAGAACGTCAAGCGGCTGCGGGAAAGGTCTATCCTGTTTTCAAAAGAGTTGATTCCGTAAGCGTTGTGTCAATCAAGAGTTTTAAGAGTTTTTTCGATTCGTTAAAAAAAGAAATACGTTTGTCGGAATCTTCCGAGATTAAGCCCGAAACGTTTAATCTTAAACCGGGGACGCTGAAAAAGTTAATCGACATCAAGAAAAAAGAAACGTTGATTATTAATCATAGTAAATTGAAGTTAAACGATATTCAAAACGCCGTGATTAAAGCGTTCTCGTCGCTTTATCAATCGGGGATTACAGACTTATCTTTCCGGAGAATAAATAGAGACACAATCTCAATCGTAAAAGGGAAAGTTCAGCTTACTCTTCCAACCGCAAGACTTTTTGATTTGGAGAAAGCAAAAAAATATCTTTTCAACTCAATTGAAAAAGAGCTGAAAGGAAATATCGCCGTTGATACGATTGCTTATGATTTAAGCGTAGGATTTTTGCGTCCGAATCTGATTTACAGTGAGAAATTAACTAATCGCGAAAGGGAACTGGCAATGAGCAAAGTTTCCAGAAATATAGGGATAGTTAACGAGAACGAGAGAATTGTCGCCAAACACGACCGGATCACTCCGGAAATCAAGCTGAAAATCGATTCCTATAAAATTGCCCGCGGCGAGCAGACAAGCGCTGTTGACGTTGCGCTTCAATATGTTGGTAAAACTCTACATGTAATAATCGTCCTATTCCTTTTCGGACTGTACTTGTACCTTTCGCGAAAGAATATTTACAACGACAATCTCAATCTTCTGATGATTGCGATTATCATTTTGTTTACCAGTAGTCTCGCTTATTTTGTGCAGTTTATAAACGCCGACGCGCCTGTAAATTATCTTGTCCTTGTTCCGATGGGATCAATGCTCCTTGCAATTTTATTCGATTCGAGAGTGGCGTTTTTCGGGACGGTAACTATTGCGTTCCTTGTCGGCGGAATTTTAGGAAACGATTACATTCTTACTTTAACTCACACTTTTGCCGGCGCGCTCGCGGCTTACACCGTAAGGGACGTCAGGAACAGAAACCAGATTTTTCGCTCCTTCTTCTTTATTCTGATCGGGTACTTAACCGGAATTTTTGCTTTCGGCTTTGAACGCTTTCATTCTATTTATAACATATTGATGGAATCATCTTTTGCGGCGACAAACGCTTTGTTAAGTCCGGTGCTGACCTTTGCGTTTATCTTTTTCTTCGAGAAGTTTTTCCATGTCTGCACGGATTTAACTTTCCTTGAGCTTTCCGATTTTAATAATCCGCTTCTCAGAGAGCTTTCCGTAAAAGCTCCCGGAACGTTTAATCATTCGCTTGTTATCGGTACGATGGTTGAAGACGCTTCCACATCAATAGGCGCAAATCCTTTGTTATCGCGCGTCGGAGCGTATTACCATGACATCGGGAAAACGTATTATCCGGAAGCGTTTGTGGAAAATCAGTTTGACGACGTTAATATTCACGATAAACTGCCGCCGGAAGAAAGCGTGAAAATCATAATGGGACATGTTACCAAAGGGATTGAATTTGCAGAAGATTACGGTCTCCCGCAGGAAATAATTGATTTTATCCCGATGCACCACGGCACTTTGCTTGTGGGATATTTTTACGAAAAAGCGAAAAAACTTTACGGTGAAGATAAAGTCAACGAAGAAGATTACCGCTACAAAGGACCTAAGCCGAATACGAAGGAGACCGCTCTTTTAATGCTTGCCGACGCGTGCGAATCCGCCGTGCGCGCAATGAATGAAATCGAGCCGAAGAAAGTTGAAAATCTTGTCTCCAATTTAATTGAGTACAGACTTCGAGACGGGCAGCTCGATAACTCCGAACTGACTTTTAAGGATATTAAAGTAATTAAAGATACTTTTGTTAAAGTTCTGCTGAACCAGCATCACAAGAGAATTCGTTATCCTAATCAAGATGAAATAGAGAATAAAGACTCATCTGTCAGCGGTGAATAATGGAAGATTTTGTAAACGAGTATCTCACTACTTTGAAGTTCGAAAAGAATCTTTCCGATAATTCCATATCTTCCTACAAAAATGACATTGTGAAATTTCTTGATTTTGTGAAGGAGCGCGGCGTTCTCGATGTCGCGAATATTTCCTCAAAGCATATTTCCGATTATTTTTATCTGCTTCGCGCCAACGGATTGGCTTACTCCTCAATGGCGAGAAATATGTCCGCGCTGAAGGGATTTTTCAGATATTTGGATTCGCAGAATTATTTGAAGGAAGACCCGACTTTAACTTTAACCGGAATGAAAGCCGAGAGGAAGCTCCCGGATGTTTTGTCGGTGGAAGAAGTTGAACTGATTTTGAGTCAGCCGAACGTAGAGGATAAATTCGGATTGCGCGACAGAGCGATTCTGGAACTCCTTTATTCATCGGGGTTAAGAGTAAGCGAGTTGCTCAACCTTAAGTTGTCCGATGTCTTTTTCGACGACGAAGTAATCAGAGTTTTCGGGAAAGGGGGAAAGCAGCGCATTGTTCCTTTCGGCTCATCAGCTAAAAAGTGGCTGACGGAATATCTTTACAAAAGTCGTCCCTTATTTGAGAATAAATTGAAAAGCGGAAATTACATCTTCCTCAATAACAGAGGAGGAAAACTTTCCCGAATGATGATTTGGAAAATTGTAAGCGCTAATGTAAAATCAGCTAAGATTGAAAAAGAAGTTCACCCGCACACTTTCAGGCATTCGTTTGCAACGCACTTGCTCGAAGGGGGAGCGGACTTACGCGCCGTTCA
>JALWEC010000277.1 GCA_027036655.1 Melioribacteraceae bacterium | reverse complement strand
CGTTCCCGAGAGAGACCTCCGGCGTTGTGTAGCCGTAACAGCAAGAGCCGAGATCGATAATGTAAAAGTCGTAAAGGTCGTCGCCCCCCGCCCCGTTATCCGAAGGCGGCATCGGGAAACCGATTTCAGTTATCTCCTTATCGTAAACCGAATCGAGCGCAATAAGGAACTCGGCAATATCATACTTCGGAGAAGAGGAAGAATTCAAATTGTAATGAACTCTGAATTTTCCGTTGGGCGAAACAACGCTTGTGTCCGTTTGCGGGCGACTTAAAATTTGAGCAATTTCTTTCTGTTCCGCGGGAGAATACCGTGAATAGTAGGCGGCAATTCTTGCCACGGTTTCAAACTCGCACTTTGCAGGTTCTCCGTCAATTGTTTTATTATCGTGAACAGATAAAAAATTCGTCAGCAACGAATCTATATTTTGTCCGCTTGCTCCGGATAAGGCAAGAAGGAAAAGCGAAAGTATTATTTTTTTCATAAAATTTCTTTGAACGTTAGCGCGTTTAGTTTTTTGTTAAAGTAAATGATAAAGTTTTTATCTTTAATTCTTACCGCTGCATAATCCTTAACATCCGCGGCGTTAAAGATTGGTCTGAACCTCAAATAACTTTTTCCCGTTTTTATTTCCGCTTTAAGAAACAAGCCGCGTCCCTTGTCGTAAATAATGAGGAATCGCTTCCCGTTAATTAGCGTAAAACGGGGAATTATATCGGCGGCTTTTAGAGATCTTGAGTTGTAATATGTCGTTAAAGTGTTGCTTGAATAAACGCTGAGTCTTCTTCCTTTTGCTTCGATTACGACAGACGAAGAATTATTGAACGGCGCTTCAAATAAAGCGGAAGTTTTCCCGACGCTATATGTCGTATCAACAACTATCTCTCCTTTTTCAAGATGAGAAAAAACAAGCTTGTTGTTTTTATCAAGAAAAATGAATTTATTCTTCCTTGCGGAAAGCGCGGCAAACGGCGCCGGGGAAATAGAGAGCGTATCAAAAGTAAAATCATTTCTATCTTTAATCGGCAAATAAAGATTGAGCGAGTCGGAAATTTGTTCAACAAGATATTTCCCCATAACCTTTATTTTATTTGTGTCGGAGAAGATCGCCTCTTGCTTCCCCTTTCCCGTAAGGGAGTATGTAAATCCGGATGATAAATATTTTTCAAAAAGGAACAGAGGCGTCCCGGAGCTTTTTACAATCTCAAAATTATCGGGTGAAAAGGGCAACGGGAAATCTTCGGCGGAAATTTTTCCCGTTATCTTTGAAACGGAGATAGAATTAAAACGAAAGTTTTTTTTATCAAGCCAGTATGCAGTAAGCGCTTTGCCGCTCTCTTCAATTTCAGGAGGGATAAAATCGTTGCCGTAAAGCAGAACGCTTTTAGTCGTATCGATATTATCTGTTTTTTCAAAAGTTGAAAAATGTCCCTCGTCTGTCAGCAGAATCAGTTTTCTCCGGTCAACATTCCAAACCGTGGCGAGAGTTCTAATCCCTTTAATTCTATCAATGAATCTTGCCGCGGTAAATTTATTTTTCCCTTTGTTGTAGTAAGCAAAAACCTGTCCCGTTGAATCGACGGCAAGAACATCTCTCTTGTTATCGGCGTTAATGTTAAGAAATTTGTAATCGACACAGCCGTCAACAAATATCGAGAAACGCTTAATGTTCTGAGGATTGGAATTGACTATGTAAATGCAGAGAGAATCTCCGAGCAAAAAGGAAAAGTCCCGAACGCGGTCGCCGTCGAAATCATTAACTTTAAACTTTCTTATCTCTCCGGAAAGTTCGTCTTCCTTGGCTGTCTGAAACAAGTTGGCAACGTTAAGAAAATAGAGCAGCTTCCGCGAGGCGTTGTTGAAAAGTACGAGATCATTCATCCCGTCAATGTCAATATCGACCAAGCCTCCGGCCGAATATGAGCCTGCGCTGAAAAGTTTCGTTTCCTTCAGCTTAAAATTTTTCTCGGAGAAAAGGGAAACCCCCGTAAAATCACTGCCGAAAACAACCGCTTGTCTTTCCGGGACGGCGAGAAATTTTCCGGCATCAACTTTTGCGGGATAATCATTCACCTTCTTAACGTTTAGGAGGCGCATTCCGCCATATTCGGTAAAGGAAACCAGCCCCACCACTCCGGCGTTTTCGGAAGTAAAAATGTATTTCGGCTTAATTCCTTTTTCGGCGTTCTTTAAAAGTTTAATCGAAGAAATCGGATAGAAAAAATATTTCCGCCTTGGCTTCCACAGTCTTTCCGATGAATGAAATGTGTATCCCAAATCGGAATTATTGTAGAAAACCAAATCGTACGGACCGCGGTTATCAATATCAGCGACAAAGATTTTATTAAGCCCCGGCGTAGTCGGGTAATCGGCGACTTCATAGATTGGGAAATTATTCTTCTGGGAAAAAACAAAAGTTGGAAAGAGGAGAAAGAAAAATAAAACCCTTCTAAATACCTTTATTATGTAAGCGTTCTTCCCTTCTGCGAAGAGCTTCTTCATAATATTTTTTCTCCTCGTTGGTTTCCGGTACGATGTCGAACGACTTCACCGGCTGTCCGTTGTCGTCAACGCTCACAAATGTGAGAAAAGCCGTGTTGCTTAATCTTTTGATCCCCTCGCGAAACGATTCCTTGTAAACGCTCACCATAACTTCCATCGAAGTATTAAAAACGCGGTTTACGTTTGCCTCAAGCACAACAACGTCCCCGAGCTTGTGAGGCTCTTTGAAGTCAATAAAATCAACGGATTTCGTAACGCATACTCTCTGGGAATGTTTTGCGGCTGATAACGCCGCGCAGATATCAATCCAATGCATCAGCTGTCCGCCGAGTAAGTTGCCGAGCTGATTCGTGTGATGAGGAAGAACCAGCTCCGTCATTGTTAATTTTGATTCGCTTACGGTTTTCTTCATTTCTGTTTAATCTTTTCGTTGGGGAAATTATTTTTTAGTATTTCATTAACGCGCTTAAGTTCATCCTCGCGGTCGGGATAATCATTATAAAATTTTCGGATATCTTTTAACGCGTCTTCTTTTTTATTCATTTCCAACTCGGCTTCGATTCTCCCGACCAATGCGCGCGGAGCGTAATCGGTATCGTAAAATTCGTTCAAAACGATTGTGTAATATATCGACGCGGCTTTGTAATATTCCATTCTGTAATATAAATGCGCTATGCTGAACTCCTTATGCGCGAGCTTGTTGTGAAGTTCGTCTATTTTTTCCTCAACTTCTTTCACTTTCGGACTTGTGGGAAAATAATCGAGAAAGGATTGAAACTCCTGAATCGCCTTTTTCGTATAGCTTTGATCAAGCCGGTAATCGGGGGAAAGCTCGTAATAACAATCCGC
>JALWEC010000276.1 GCA_027036655.1 Melioribacteraceae bacterium | reverse complement strand
AAAAAACGGAGCGGGTTATTTTAGTGAGTTATTTGCAAAATCCGGTAAACGGTAACACATATAAAATTGCGATTATTATTCTCTTTTTGGTTTCGGGTACAAATTTCGGACAAATTAAAAATGATAATAGCGCTCCGGCGGATATTTTTGTCTCGGATTTTTATTCGGCTGTTGATGACGGTATTGCGGTTGTAAAAAGTCCATTGGAGTTTTCTCAATCGGATTGGATGACCGTTGGGATTATTACCGCCGGAACAGCGGCGCTTTTTACAGTCGATAAAAGCGTGCGTTCGTTTGCGATTGCAAATCAGAATAATCTGAATAATGCTATTTTCGGTATCGACCGGTTTTACGGAAGCGGTTATACGCCGTTATTAACCGCCGGAATTTACGGTGCGGGATTGTTCACAGGAAATGAACAAATCAGAAAGTTGGGACTTTACTCTTCCGAAGCGTTAATTTTTTCAGGGATAATTACTACTGTTCTGAAAGTTGTAATCGGGCGGAGAAGACCTTACGCCGGGAATTCAAACTTGTTTTTCAAACCTCCGCAATTTTTCGATAATGACTATCAATCGCTTCCGAGCGGACATACGACTGTTGCTTTTGCCGTTTCAACGGTTATGGCAAAAAGCGTAGATAACTTTTACTGGAAAGTCCTTTGGTTCGGCGCTGCCGGAGCAACCGCGCTTTCGAGAATTTACCACAACCAGCATTGGGTTTCGGATGTATTTCTCGGAGCTGCAATTGGTTATTATGTGGGAGAGTTTGTAGTGAAGATTAACAAAACCGGAAGAATGAATAATTCTTCGGTTCGTATTCTTCCGGCAGTCTCATTTAATGGCGTTGGGGTTTCGGTTTGGTTTTAGTTTTTATCTACGATGAGTAATTGTTCGGTAGTGTGAAATTTTTCGTTAATTATCATAATGAAATTTACAACTGTATATTAATATCTCTTGGTCAAAAACCTGATAGACAAGTCTGTGTTCTCTGGTAATCCTTCTTGACCAAAAACCGGACAAATCATATTTCAATGGTTCCGGGTTCCCAATTCCTTGGAAAGGAGTTTTTTGAATATCCTTGATCAATTGATTGATTCTTTTCAAAATTTTTCTGTCGTCTCTTTGCCATGAAACATAATCTTCCCAAGAGTTTTTTGAGAAAGTAATTCTCATTAGTCTTCAATCAAGTCATGTTTCACAATCTCACCTTTTCTCATTTGCTGAATTGACTCGTAAAGTCTGTCGGCATTTGCTTTTGAACTCAACAAATGTACAGTTTCCATAATTGAGTTATACTCATCCAATGAGATCATGACAGCTCCTTTCCCGGATTTTCTTTTTATCACTAATGTCTCATGATTATTTTCAACATTATCAAGAAACTTTTTTAAGCCGGTCCTAAATTCTGTAAAGTTTGCAGCAATCATCTTTTTCTACCTTAAGTTATTAGTTAAGTACAAATATAAGTACTTAATTCTGTTTCTGCAAGTTTTTCTCTAAGATTTTGCATCTATTTTTTCTAATTATTAATAGCAACTACCAAATTTATCCGATTCCCAAATTGTGTTTATAGGAACTTAAATTTTCGACTATTTCATTAAAGTAGTTTTGCATGTCGGATAGATCATTCAGCGCATTTTCGTAGGAGTTTTTCAAAGCTTCCTTTTGTTCGTTGAACATTTTTTTATAGTACTCAATTCCGGTAGTCAAATTATCGGTAAACGTATCAAAGTACTTTGTTTGTTTCTCGGTAAAAGAAGGCGCGGCATCGTCAATTTTCTTCTTAAGAAAATCAAGGTAAAGCTTCAATTCTTTAATAAACATATTAGGACGGTTTATTTTGTTGAGTATGTTGGCGCGATCGTAAATATGATCAACCATTTGCTTAAGTGTAAACTTACCGGAATAATACGCCATATTCGGACCGGGGCAAACCGAAACGGCTTCTCCCTCCATTTTGTAGTCGAGATTGTTAACCACAAGCGCCGAACTGGAAAGTCCGTTGCAGAGGCATTCCTTTGCAATTACTTTTTCATATTCTCTGTCGAACTCTTGCTTCGGGAGATTTTCGTTTTTCAACTGCTCCAATTTTAGATTGATGTATTGTGAAGATGCGGTGCAAATCGGAATGTCGGTAAACTCCGTGTTGAATGTTAAATATTTTTTGGGACAAGGACTCCCCGGTTTACCTTCTTTGGCTAATTCAATACGTTCGATATCTTTTGAACTCCCGCGCACATTGTTAAAAGGAACGCCAAGAGGAGAAGCGTCGGAAAGATATATATCATCTTCGGTCGCGTCGCTTAAAAGCCGCATTGTTCCTTCGTCAATAGTTGTGGCTTCGGGAACAAGGAGGAAAGGGGAACCCCAACCGACGGAATCAATATGAAAATTATTCAGAAGAAACTTGTGTTCCTCGCCGGTGCCCACTCCGCCTTGCGCTGTAATTTTTAATTCCGGAATTTCTTCCGGGACAGGTTTTCCTTTTCTTTCAAGCGCCGTTTTAAAAATTTCATAAGTCGTTTTGTGAAGCGTAGCTCTGTCTCTCTTAAATTCTTCAAGAATCGGACCGAGCAAAAAACCGTCGGACGCAAATGCGTGTCCGCCGCAGTTTAAGCCGGACTCTATTCTGTATTCGGAAACCCAAAGTCCCTTTTTTGCAAAAAATTTACCTTGGATAATTGCCGAGCGGTAATCGCTGACTTTAATAATAATTTTTTTCTTAATCTTGCCTTCAGCATCCGGGTAAAAATCGGAGAAGTTTTCCATGTAGGTAAATAATCTCGGGTTCATTCCGGCTGATAAAATTACTGAAGATTCAAGTTCGCTTTTTGCGTATCCTCTTATTGCCGCATGAGCGTCGTTTTGTTCGATAGGAAGCTGCTTTTTCCCTTTGTAGTTAGGACCGTCAACTTTTGTCATTATATTAACGTCAATGCTTCCAATCGATAAATTTTCGTAAAGCCATTTTTTGATTTCTTTAATGTTGTCGGAATTGTTCTTAACGATTCTTTCCCATTGCTTGGTTAGCTCGGATGCCGTGGGAAGAAGCTCAAAGTATTTTTCTATTTCGTTGTAGCCGTCGGCAACGGAGGAGATAAGCGCGTCATATTTTTCATGAACTATTTCGTTAACGAGGTTAAGATAAGCCGTAATCCGTTTGGCTCTGAAGTCTTCAGTTTTTGTAGTGATTGCTTCGTAAGGTTTATTGAATTTCTCCGCGTAAAACTTTCTCATTTTTTCCACGAGATTATGTTCGAAGATTGACATAACGGATGAAATCCCGAGATGCGCGACTTTTATCGGCGAATCGATTGTATAACTTAATCCCATGACAGGAATATGAAATGTATGCGGTAATTTTGAGTTTGCCATAG
>JALWEC010000275.1 GCA_027036655.1 Melioribacteraceae bacterium | reverse complement strand
CATACACGCTTACGCTTGAGGGAGTTAGAATCGGTCTCTTTTTTCTGGAGTTTGAGAACGGCTTTAAAGTCAGCTACCGTTCGCGCGGGAGCATTCCGATGAACAAACTTGCCGGTGAATTCGGCGGCGGGGGACATATAAACGCTGCAGGTTCTCGTTTGGACGGTAAAAGTATAGACGAATATATGCCGAAAGTTATAGAGAAAGCGGTAGAATATCTCAAGTACGATAAGTAAGGAATGGTTCAATTTGCTTTGCGTACGGCGTACGAAGGGCAAATAAACACGTTGGCGGATTACAACCGAAAAAACAAAAGTCATTGCGAGATAATTCCCGATAGTGGATTGTCGTGGCAATCTCACTACGATTCAACCTTGGCTATTAAACCGTTGCTGAATCTTCGGCATCCGCGTATTTTTCAGTGAGTCCGCTTTGGAGTAACCACGTCACTCCGCTCCTCGCAATAACGCAAAAATTTAAATAAAATACTGTCAGCCTAAGGCATTCAAGACACCGTAAAAAACAAACTGCGAAGCAGTTGAATTTATTCCATCCTATTTCTTTTAGGGATATTGCGTAAATTTCCAATCTTGAAATATTTACCTCTCTTAGAATAGTATTTGTGCGCACATTACCGAACCGCTTTCGAAGTTCGTCTTTTCCGGATTCGCATACAGTTATTAGAATTGAAACGATTCGCGTTTCGGCACAAGACGGTTGTTAACAAATCCGCTTGATTCTATTTAGGAAAATATGTCGCTTATTTTAACTTGTATCGGAAAAATACTTTTTAAGAGAATGGAAACAAAATGTGCGGATTTATTTGTCTAATTATTAAAAAAATCACATTTTATTGATTGGATTTAACGAAATATATTAATCATTTAACCGATGCATTTATCTTCGTTTTAAATCACGCCAAGTTTTCTTGAAATTTTTTATTTTAAATCAACAATAATTTAGAAGGATGTTATGAAACGATATTTATTACTTTTTGTTTTCGGAGTTTTCTTTCTCCGGAGTTCCATTCAAGCGCAGTACGATTATTCCGTTACAGACGGGCTTTTCGGCGACGCTTTGAAATCAACCTTGCACAATATGATTAAGGGACACACGCGTTATCCTTATTCTTCAAGCTCTACCGACGTTTGGAATATATTAACGGTTGCCGATAGAGACCCTAATAATCCCGACAACGTGATTCTCATTTACACAGGCTATTCGGTTAATGGTCCGGCCGAATACGATGGCGGAAACGGCTGGAACCGAGAGCATGTTTGGGCAAAATCACATGGATTTCCAAACAGCAGTGATACGGCTTACACCGATTGTCATCACCTTAAAGCCTGTGATATATCCACAAACTCGGCGCGAGGCACAAAAGATTTTGACGACGGCGGACAGCAGTATTTTGACAATGGGACCGTTCCAACCGAGTGTCATTACACTTCCACATCTTGGGAACCTCGCCCCGCAATAAAAGGGGACGTTGCGAGAATGATGTTTTATATGGTTACTCGGTATTCCGCTCCAAGTTCGCTTGAACTTATTCTTGTTGATTACACCGGCACGCAAACTTACACTCCTTATTTCGGTAAACTTTCAACGTTACTTAAATGGAACAGAGAAGACCCGCCCGATAATTTTGAGAGAAGAAGAAACAACGTGGTTTACAGTTTTCAGCACAACAGAAATCCTTACATTGATCATCCGGAATTTGCAGATCGTTTTTACAATGCGGATTCTTTCATCGTTGTTAAAGCGGAAACGGTTGCTCCTTACAAATTTGTTGTTGAGTTTAACGACGAGGTTGATCCTTCCACCGGAGACGTTGCGGCAAATTACGATTTGTTCAACTCGGATGTGAACATAACGGCGGCTTCGGTAGGTTATAACGGCGATAACAAAAAGGTCGAGCTGACTTGTTCGGCTAATTTTCCCGATTCAATGTACATTGTTCAGGTTAACAATGTTAAATCGGTAAACGGCGGAACGGTAATAGCAAATTCGCTTGCCGCGTTTGCCAATAACCCGCTTGTCGGAGTTAACGACGCGACCCCGACAGTCGATAATTTCAGACTGGAACAGAATTTCCCGAATCCGTTTTCAAAATCGAGCGGAGGAAATCCTTCAACCCTGATTAAATATGAAATTCCGAGCGAAGGATTTGTAACTTTGAAAGTTTACGATATTCTCGGAAATGAGATTGCGACTTTGGTTAACGGTTATGAAAACTCGGGACAACATCAGATACGTTTTAACGCAGATAATACATTGCGCAATATTTCTTCCGGAATTTATTTTTACACGCTAACGGCAAGTTCCGGCGGGAAACAGTTCAGCGCGACAAAAAAGATGATGCTGCTGAAATAAATCCTGATTTTTTTTTTATAAACCTTAGAGGTTTTCAAAACCTCTAAGGTTACTTTTAAACCTTTTCTCTTTTTTTGACGCTTCGCCTATATAGATTATTTTTATCTTTCGTAATAATTTATCGCAATATTCTTTTTGATTAAAAACACTTGAGTTCTCCTCAAACGAGAGATACGCTTACTTACGAAATTCCATAAAATAAGGTGGCAGTAGGCTCGTTTTCACGGAGATTCAATGGGGGGATTGGAAGCAATCAATATAATGAAGAGAGAAATTCACTTGATGCAGTCCAAAAACAATAAAAAATGTTACTTCTTTTTTATTAGAAGGCTTTGCATAACCTACTTTATATGTCATTCTGAATAGAGCGAAGCGTAATCCGCCACGGCGGAAGAATCTCAAAACCGGTAATTATACAAAATTTAGAGATATTTCGGACGGCTTTCACCTTCGTCCCCAACGAAAAGCAGTCGGGGTAAACGTGGCGAACTCAATATGACAAATTTAGGTTGTGCAAAGGTTTCTATTAATCATTATATTTAAAAATGAAATTTTATTTAATTCAGTAGATTGAAAAAAGAAAAGCAAATAAAATTATTTATTGTTGACGATCACGACATTGTGCGAGACGGTTTGAAATCTCTGCTCGGCGGCGAAAAAGAAATTTTAATTTTGGGCGAGGTGTCAAGCGGAGGTGAATTTTTTAAATCTCTCTCGAAGGAAATCCCGGATGTTGTCCTTCTCGATATTTCACTCCCCGATATGTCCGGCATTGAAATAGCCAAAAAAATTAACGAAACAAATCCCGAGCTTGGAGTTTTAATTTTGTCGATGTTTACCGACGAAGATTTTGTAATCAACGCTATTAAAGCCGGCGCAAGAGGCTATTTACCTAAAAACTCCAAAAAAGATGAATTGATTAAAGCGATTATAACCGTTTACGAAGGAGGGGAATATTATCCCGCGGAAATAAGCCGAATAATTGCTCGCAGTTACATCAATCGCGTTAAGAATGATTCCGCCGGACTGATGGAACTTTTAACCGAAAGGGAAAAGGAAGTAATGCTTTTTGTAGTGGAAGGATTAACAAACAGTGAAATCGCCGACAAGCTCTTTATCAGCGTCCGAACCGTTGAAACGCACAAAACAAGAATTTTGCAGAAGCTGCAGCTGAAATCAACCGTGGAGTTGGTTAAATTTGCAATAAAAAACAAGATAATTGAAGTTTAAATGCTTTATTTATTGAATATAAAATTGAGATTATTTAAATTTACAAATTCATATAATTTATCAAGGTGAAAAATGGCAAATAACGAAGGTACTATTGTCCAAGTTATCGGACCTGTAGTTGACATCGACTTTCCGGAAGATAATCTTCCCGCGATTTATAATGCAATCAACATACCGAGAACATCTCCCGACGGAAAAGAGGAAATATTAATTGTTGAAGTTCAGCAACATCTCGGCGAAAACCGCGTTCGCACCGTTGCAATGGATACGACCGACGGTTTGGTTCGCGGAATGAAAGCAATCGACACAGGCGAACCTATCGCTATTCCGGTCGGACCTGAAACCTTAGGACGCTTGATAAGCGTTATCGGAGAGGGGATTGACGGTTTGGGCGAAATCAAAACCAAACAAAAATTTAATATTCACAGACACGCTCCCGAGTTCAAAACTATCGGAACAAGTCAGGAAATGTTTGAAACCGGAATTAAGGTTATCGACTTGCTCGAGCCATATTCCAAAGGTGGAAAAACCGGTTTGTTCGGCGGCGCGGGCGTTGGCAAAACCGTTATTATTATGGAGCTTATCCATAACATCGCCAAGCAGCACGGCGGCTACTCCGTATTTTCCGGCGTAGGTGAAAGAACAAGGGAAGGGAACGACTTGTGGTTAGAGATGAAGGAATCGGGCGTATTGGATAAAACCGCTCTGGTTTTCGGTCAGATGAACGAACCGCCCGGAGCGCGTTTAAGAGTCGGTCTTACCGGATTGACAATTGCGGAATACTTCCGCGACGTAGAGCATCGCGACGTGCTTCTTTTTATCGATAACATTTTCCGTTTCACGCAAGCCGGCTCCGAAGTGAGCGCGTTGCTTGGACGTATGCCTTCGGCTGTAGGTTATCAGCCTAACTTGGCTTCGGAAATGGGCGAACTTCAGGAAAGAATTACATCAACCGAGAATGGTTCGATTACTTCCGTTCAAGCCATTTATGTTCCCGCCGACGACTTGACTGACCCGGCGCCTGCGACAACTTTCTCCCACTTGGACGCTACAACGGTACTTAGCCGTAGAATTTCCGAGCTTGGAATTTACCCCGCAGTGGATCCGCTTGATTCCACTTCGAGAATCCTTGAGCCGAGTATTTTAGGGCAGGAGCATTACGAAGTTGCAAAGCAAGTTAAGGAAATTATCCAGTCGTACCGCGACTTGCAGGACATTATCAACATTCTCGGTATGGACGAGCTTTCCGAAGAAGATAAAATTACCGTCCGCCGAGCCAGAAGAATCGAGAGATTCTTAAGTCAGCCGTTCCACGTTGCAGAGCAGTTTACAGGTATGGAAGGTAAGTATGTAAAACTCGAAGATACAATTCGCAGTTTTAAGGAAATACTTGAAGGCAAGCATGACGATTTGCCCGAAATGGCATTTATGTATGTCGGAACAATTGAAGAAGCTGTTGAAAAAGCTAAGAAGATGGCGTCATAATGGATAATAAAAAATTACACCTTGAAATAGTAACGCCTTCTCGTCCCATTTTGGACGAGGAGGTCGTTAGTATCTCTGTTCCGGGAGAATTGGGCGGTTTTCAGGTTCTTTATAATCACGCTCCTATTTTAAGCACGTTGAACATCGGCGTAATGAAAATTCAATTTGCGGACGGCAACACAAAACGTTATGCGGTAAGCGGCGGAACAATAGACGTTCAGCATAACCACGTAGTCGTTCTTGCCGAATCTGCCGAAAGCGAAGATGAAATTGACGTTGACAGAGCAAAAGCCGCTTTGGAACGGGCTAAAAAACGTCTTGAAGAGAAAAATAAAGAAAACGTTGACTCCATGCGCGCCCATGCCGCGTTATCGAGAGCGCTTAACAGATTAAAACTTAAAGGCGTTCGGATTTAACCACTTTTTCATTCTTCCCCCTTATTAATTTAAACCTCGGTTCCGTTACGGTTCCGAGGTTGTTTTGTATGCGCCGGAAAGAATTTAAGAGATTAATGGCAATAAATAATTTAGCGTTATGTTTCTTTTTCGCAGATTGCAAGCAATCTACGCTACAAAAAACATTTTGGTAGAAAGCAAAATAATATTCTAATTCGTTTTTTGGAGTAATGCATGCAATAAAAAAACCGATAACTGAAATTAATCCGCTATCGGTTAAAAATTGAGAGGAGAGAGAAACTTAATCCAATTTGATTAAAAATTCCCACGATTTGTTTTCATTTAAGATTTTGGCTTCGCCGTTTTCAACGAGATTTTTCATCAATTCCAAAGCCAAGTTTTCGGTCTCGGTGTAGGAGAGTTTATTGTTCTTCTGGTCGAAGTAATTTTTAATTGCAAATTGAACGTCTCTTAAAAAGAGATTCGATTTATAATACACGGGAAAGAAATTTGCCATGTATTTAAAAAATGTTTCTTTATTATTTACCAATTCTTGTATATGATTCATTAATATCTCCGAAAATCGAAATAAATTTTATAATCCCAATAAATGAACCGACTGCTGAGCGAGATGCACGATTGTCTGGAAGAAAATACCGAACAGCAATGTCGGAACCGCAAGAATAATCAGCATTGTTTTGTCCAGAACGGGAGCGTCGATAGAAGGTGTCATTTCGTTGGGTTTATTGAAATACATGTGCTTCATTATTCGCATATAGTAGTAAACCGATAATGTGGCGTTTAGCAAGCCGATAACGGCAAGCGCGATCAATTTTGCGTCCACAAGAGCGACGAAGATGTAAAGTTTTCCGATAAATCCCGCAAACGGAGGAACGCCGGCAAGAGAGAACAAGAAAATTCCGAAGACTACGCCGAGAAGGGGACTGGTGCGTCCCAAGCCGTCGTAATCGTTAATATCTTCGCTTCCGATTTTGTTACGGACTACCATTACGGTGTAGAAAGCGCCGAGATTCATTAGCATGTAAAAAACAAAGTAAACTAAAATTGCGAGGATGCTCTCGTTTGAAAATGCGGCAAGAGCGGCGATTAAATAACCGGCGTGGGCGATACTCGAATATGCTAGAAGTCGTTTTAAGTTATCCTGCCACAAAGCCACCAAGTTACCGACGCTCATTGTTAAGATTGCTATCAAAATAATGAAAGTTCTCCAATCAACTCCGCTGATCATTTCCCAGAAGCCGTGAGAATCACTTCCGGTTGCAAATCCTAACTGGATAACACGAACCAAAAATGCAAAGCCCGCCGCTTTACTCGCAACCGAAAGGTAAGCTGTAATTGGAAGAGGAGCGCCTTCGTAAACGTCCGGAGTCCAAAAATGGAATGGCACCGCCGAAATTTTATATCCGATACCGACAAAAACAAGTATTGAGGCGACTGCCATAGTGATGTAATTAAATCCTTGAATATTTCCCGCAGATGCAATTGCCTCAAGGTTTGTCGTTCCGTAAAGTCCGTATATCAAGGAGATGCCGAAAAGCATTATTCCCGATGAGACAGAGCCGTAAATTACATACTTTAAGGAGGATTCCGCGGGGCGTTTCTGCTGCTTCAGAAAGCCGGCAAGTACGTAAGAAGAAAGCGACATTAACTCAACCGAGACGTAAATTAGCAGAAAATCGGTCGCAGAGGTTAAAAACATCATTCCGAGAATCATTCCGAACATCAACGTGTAATACTCGCCGGATCGTTGCGTTACCGACTTAATTTCATCGGAGGAAATTGACATAATAATAACAATAATAGAAGTAATTACTATTATTAATTTTAAGAATGTGCTGAACGGGTCAAGAGCGAACATCCCTATTTTAGCTTCGGGGGAAGTGAAGAATCCGGCGTGTGTTTGTCCGAATTGAGCAATTAAAAGGAAGAATGTTACTACTAATCCTGCAATTCCGATATAGGGAATAATAGTTTTCTTCTCCTTAAAAATAAGGTCGAAAATCAGCACCACAACAAGTGAAATCGCGATTGCAATTTCAGGCTTTATTATGCTAAGTGAACCAATAAAACTTGATAAATTGTTCATAATTTATGTCAATATCCTAATTTCGTTCTAAAATGCTGCAGTGTTAAGAAAATGAACAAAAGTCTTAACTGATGTATTCATAAAGTCGATTGCCAATCCCGGCTGAACTCCAAGATAAATAACTACGATTGCGAGAGGTACAAACATTAAATATTCTCTCGGGGTAAGATCTTCCATAAAGCTCCATTTTTCGTTGAACTTACCAAAGTAAATTCTCTGAAGCGTCCACAACATATAAGCTGCGCCGAGCAGAATTCCGAGCAAACCGACAATAGTTAACGTGCGCGTTACGGTTGAGCCGAAACCGCCGAGGAATACGAGAGATTCGGAAATAAAACCGCTGAGTCCCGGTAAACCGATTGCCGCGAAGAAAGCGATTGTTACTATTCCGGTATAAACCGGCATTTTGTTTGCCAAACCGCCGAACTCGTAAATACCGCGCGTATGCGCTCTGTCGTAAATTACGCCGACGATAAGGAATAACATTGCCGTAATCGTACCGTGATTAAACATCTGGAATATCGCTCCGGTAATACCTGTTACGGATAACGTTGCCATTCCAAGGAGAACATAACCCATGTGAGAAATTGAGGAGTAGGCGATAAGTTTTTTGAAATCCTTCTGAGCCAAAGCAACCAAAGCTCCGTAAATAATATTTATCACGCCGAACAATCCGATGTACCACGCAAGTTCTCTTGTGATTTCGGGGAAAATCGGGTAACTGATTCTTAAAATTCCGTATGTGCCCATTTTCAAGAGTACGCCGGCAAGAATAACGCTTATCGGTGTAGGAGCTTCAACGTGCGCATCCGGCAGCCAAGTGTGGAACGGGAACATCGGGATTTTGATTGCAAAGCCGATAAAGAGGAAAATATAAGCAATCATTCTCCAGTTGTTCGGATTTTGCGGAGATAAAATTCCGGTTGCCGAATAAGCCGACGCTTTGGTCAACTCAATTAAATTAAACGTATGAAGTTGAATTCCGTTTACCGTTTCCGTCGCGCTGAAATAAAGCGCAATCATTGTAAGAAGAATAAAGATACTTCCGAACAAAGTGTAAATAAAGAACTTAATAGCCGCATATTCCTTGCGGGGACCGCCCCAGATACCGATAAGGAAGTACATTGGGAGAAGCATGATTTCCCAGAAAACATAGAACAGGAAGAAATCGAGAGAAACGAAAACTCCCATCATTGCGGCGTCGAGTAAAAGGAAGAGCATAAAGTAACCTTTTACCATTTTCTTGATATTCCACGAGGAGAGTGTGGCGATAAAGGAAACGAACGCCGAAAGGAATACCATAAGAATACTTAAGCCGTCAACGCCTACAAAATAGTCGATTTTGATAGTCCCTATCCAGGAAACGTTGGGAATCGTAATCCAACGCGCTTTTTCAACAAATTGGAAAGTAGAGGCATCCAAAATGCCGGCTTTTGTGAAATCAAAAGCGAAGAGCATAATAATTGCCAGAACCAACTGGATGGCTGTTGCGGTTAAAGCCGTATATCTGACGGCATTGTCTTGTCCTTTTTTCAAAAAAAGAATTGCAACCATTCCCACAACCGGGACAAATGTAATCAGTGTTAAAATCGGAAAACTCATTCTATATAAGTCCTATTTTTATTATTTCAAACAATTAAAAAAACGGTAAAAACATTACGAACAAAAGTATTAACGATAAAACTACAACCAGCACATAGCTTTGTACTTTACCATTTTGTATTTTCTTCAATCCGAAGCCGAGTACGCCGCTGAAGAACGCCGTGAAGTTCACAAGTCCGTCAACAACATAAGTGTCAAACCAGCCGCTTACGGCTGAAACTCCGCGCGTTAAAGTAGCCGCTCCGTTAACGATTCCGTCAACAACTTTGTTATCGAAAATAGATAGCCAACGGCTAAATTCCAGAGTGCCTCCGATAAAGGTTTTATCGTAAAACTCATCAACGTACCATTTATTAAGTGAAAATTTATAGAGCCACGGCCATTTTTTTGCAAGCTCGTCGGCTGAAATCTTTTTCCACTGGTAAATAACATAAGCAAACAGTATTCCGAGCCCGGCAAGGAGAATTGACCAAATCATTGTCGGAAGATGAGCTTCGTGCATGGCGTGTTCGTACATCTCCGAGTGCATTACGCGTTCGGTTTCGACAACTTTCTCGCCTTCAACTGTTTCACGACTTTCGGAGTTTAATTTTTCCGTCTCAGCCGTTTCATGTTCCGGCGCTTCGGTTTTCATGAAGTTGAAGCGCATGTCCTGAGGAACTACAGTGGTTTTTACTTCCATCTTATTGTAGAACCAGCCTGCTTCGGGATTAAAAGGATTGGGAGTGTACCAAATCCAGATTGAAAGCACCGCGAGAGTAATAAGGGGAATTGTCATTGCTTTCGGTGTTTCATGCGCGTGATCATATTTTTCCTTGTTGCGCGGTTCGCCGTGGAAAGTCATAATAACCAAACGGAACATGTAGAATGCCGTCATAAATGCGACTACAAAACCGAAAATGGCAACCGTCCAATGTCCGGTTAAAAGCCCGAAAGCGTAAGTCCCTGCTAACAAACCATCCTTACTCAGAAATCCCGAAAAGAGGGGAATCCCGGAAATTGCAAGTGTAGCCGTTAAAAATGTGTAATATGTAATCGGCATCTTTTTCCTCAAACCGCCCATTTGACGCATATCCTGTTCGTGATGCATTGCGTGAATAACAGAACCCGAGCCGAGGAATAAAAGAGCTTTGAAAAAAGCGTGAGTTACCAAGTGGAAGAACGCAAAAGTGTAAGCTCCTACGCCGACAGCCATAACCATATAACCAAGCTGACTGACAGTCGAGTACGCCAGGACTTTTTTAATATCGTTTTGAGTAATTGCAATACTTGCAGCGAGAAATGAGGTGAAAGCTCCTACAAGAGCGATTACCGTTAAAGCGTCCGCCGAAAGAATTACAAAAATCTTCGTAAGCATATAAACGCCAGCCGCAACCATCGTAGCGGCGTGAATCAGCGCGCTGACCGGAGTAGGACCTTCCATTGCATCCGGCAGCCAAACATGGAGAGGGAACTGAGCCGACTTACCGACGGCGCCCATAAACAGAAGTATTCCAGCGGCTGTAAGCCAAGCTTCGCTACCGAACGGAATGTGTCCCAATCCTAT
>JALWEC010000274.1 GCA_027036655.1 Melioribacteraceae bacterium | reverse complement strand
ATAAGGCTGCTAATCATGGTAGATAATGATTAGCTTTCACGCGTGTAATATTGCGTGAAAGCTAAAATCAAATATTATTTCTCCGCCAATTTAACAAGCATGTTTTTCAGCAGATCATAGAATTTCACAACTGCGGGAATATTTACTCTTTCATCCGGAGAGTGCGCTCCTTCAATTGTCGGGCCGAAGGAAATCATCTCGGTTCCCGGGAATTTTGCTCCGAGCAAACCGCACTCCAATCCGGCGTGAATTGCCTTGATTTCCGGAATGGTGCCGAACTTTGTTTCGTAAACTTCTTTCCCTACTTTAAGAACTCGGGAATCCATATCAGGCTGCCAACCCGGATAACCGTCGCCGTAGATAACCTCCGCTCCCGCTAAACTGAAAATCGAAGCGACAGAAGTCGCAATGTTGTCTTTGGCAAAATCAACGGAGCTTCTTTGGCTCGTCCCAACCGTAACAAAATTATCTTTAATATTAATCGTCGCAAGATTCGTTGATGTTTCGACTAAATCTTCCAAATCTGCGCTCATCGAAATTACTCCGTGAGGCAGCGCACAAATCGTTTGAACAAGTGTTCTTGCATATTCGTCGGCGATATATTTATCGGCGGATTCGGTTTCGGTAAAATTAACTTTTAATCCGGAATCTTTATGCAGATATTCAATTTTTGCGTTTCGCTCAAAGTCGGAGATAATTTCCTTAACTTCGTCTATTTTGGAGTTTGAAATTAACAAAACAGCTTCGGCTTCACGCGGAATAGCGTTACGCAACGAGCCGCCTTGAATCGCAACAAGTTTGTGGTCAATGTCGTCCAAGCGCGCAAGCAAATAGCCGAGCAGCTTAATTGCATTGCCTCTGCCGCGATGAATGTCAAGTCCGGAGTGTCCCCCTTTTAATCCGGTAATTTCAATTTTAAAAGGAGTGTAAGCCAACTTGTCCGCATCGGCAAATTCAACCTCAAACTTCCCTTCCGTGTCAACGCCGCCGGAACAACCTACGTAAAAAGCGCCGTCTTCTTCGGAATCAAGATTCAATAAAATCTTTCCGGTTATAAATCCGGGCTGCAAACCGTTTGCTCCGGTCATTCCGGTTTCTTCATCAACTGTCATTAAAAGCTCCAACGGTCCATGTTTAACTTGCGGATCGGTTGCAATTGACATCGCAGCCGCAACTCCTATTCCGTTATCGGCTCCGAGAGTAGTTCCGTCCGCGGTAATCCAATCACCGTCTCTGTAAATCGTAAGGGGATCATTCTCAAAATCATGAACTTTGTCGTTATTCTTTTCGCAAACCATATCGATATGACCTTGAAGTACGATAGTCGGAGCGTCTTCCATTCCTTCGGTTGCGGGAACTTTAATTACAATATTGCCGGTTTCATCTTCGTTAAAATCAAAGTTATGTTGGCGGGCAAAATCTTTCACCCACTCTCTTATTTTTCCCTCTTTTTTAGATGGACGCGGAACTTGCGTCATCCCGTAAAAATATTCCCATAATAATTTGGGTTCCAAACCTTCGATTGCTTCTTTTCCCATTTTTTTCACCTTTAATTAATTGTGTCTTATATTTAAAATATCGCCGTCGTTAACGACGTACTCTTTCCCTTCCAATCGCCAAACGCCGGCTTCTTTACAGCTCGCAAACGAACCGTATTTAACAAAATCATCATAACTGACCACTTCCGCGCGAATGAATCTGTTGAAGAAGTCTGTGTGTATTACTCCCGCCGCCTGCTGCGCCGTGTAATTTTTCTTGATTGTCCAAGCGCGGCATTCATCTTCGCCGACCGTAAAAAAGGACTGCAACCCGAGCAACTCGTACGAAGTTCTTAAAATCTTGGAAAGCGCGGATTCCTGAATTCCGTAATCCTCCATAAAAACGGCTCTGTCCTCTTCGCTGAGTTGAGACATTTCATATTCGATTTCGGCGAAAAACGGAATAACTTTTATTTGTCGCTCGGCTACCGCGGTTTGAACTTCATTTACAATTTCATCCACTTTTTCAATGGAACTTTCATCAAAATTTATCGCCACAGCCATCGGCTTTAAAGTCAATAATTGATAGCCTGAGAGCATTTTCAATTCATCTTGACTAAGTTCCAAAGTGCGAAGCGGCTTTTCCTCTTCAAGATGAGCGGCGCATTTTTCAATAACCGGGATTTCTCTCTTTAGATTGTCGTCTTTAATTTTCTTAATATCTTTTTCCAAACGTTCTTTATGCTTTTCCAGAAACTCCATATCGGTTAAAAGGAATTCCGTTTCCAAAAATTCAATATCCGCAAGGGGATCAATTCTGTTTAACGGATGAGGAACGGCGGGGTTATCAAACTGCCTTACGACATGGAACAAAGCGTCGTTATTACGAACATTCTGAAGGAACTGGGAAGTAATTCTCACTTTACCGTCGTCGCCTGTCTGAAGTCCGGGAAAATCGTAAACTTCAATTGTGGCGTTAACTTTTTTCTTGGGATTAAACATCTCTGTTAATTTATCGAGACGCTCGTCGGGCACTTTTACAACTTCTATCTGAGCTTCGTTTCTTCTCGGCTGTTCGGGATTTTCCTCAATACCGGCAAGCGTATTAAAAAGTTTTGTCTTACCGCTTCCCTGTAATCCAATCAAACCTATTTGCATCTGTATCCTCTTATTTTTAAAATTTAAATATAAATGTTTTATTCGAGAGAGTAAAAATTAAGATTGCTCAAGCGCAATAATTTTTGAAATGCCGGGTCATGATTAATGCCGGAATCTAAATTAATAATTATCTTTGGACCCAACGGAGTCGAGTTACTTACTGTAAACGTTATTCTATAAATCCGCCTTGGATGAATAATCCCCTGATGATTGAGAGAACTAAACTCTGAATCCGCGTTGATCATAATAAATCCGTGTCATCCGTGTTCTATTTTTTTCTTTGAATATTTACACATCTCAAGCAAATTGTGCGGCGTTTAGATTAGGAAAATTATCTTGAAATAAACTCATTAAATTGCTCCAATGAAAAATAATTAATCACTTCGGATTTTTTAATTCCGCCTTTACGGGCAATCATCACTCCGTACTTCGTATATTCAATATGGCTCGTCGCGTGCGCGTCCGCGTTGATTGTAAATAGCGCGCCTTTTTCTCTTGCATAATCATAATTACGCCAATCCAAATCAAGCCGATGCGGATTAGCGTTAATCTCAATCGCAGTATTGTTGGCGGCGCAGGCGTCAAGAATTTTACGGATGTTCAATTTATATCCGTCTCTGCGCAAAAGGAGTCTTCCTGTCGGGTGTCCGATTGCATTTGAAAATGGGGATTCAATTGCTTTTATTATGCGCGCGGTCATTTCTTCTTCGGACAGATTAAAATTAGAATGAACCGAAGCAATGATAAAATCAAATCCGGCGAGAATTTCATCGGAGTAATCG
>JALWEC010000273.1 GCA_027036655.1 Melioribacteraceae bacterium | reverse complement strand
TGGCGCTGGTGTGTTTTTCACTGCAGATAACGGAGCAAACTGGTCCCCTGTAAATAACGGGTTAGCAAATACCTTTATCAATTCCTTTGCAGTTAGCGAAGGAAATATATTTGCCGGAACAAATGATGGTGTATTTATCTCAACGGATAACGGAGCAAACTGGACTCCGATTAATAACGGATTAACAAATACTTATATCTCTTCTTTTGCGGTAATCGGCGATAATATTTTTGCCGGGACATTTGCTAACGGCGTGTTTCTTACTACGGATAACGGAGAAAGTTGGGACCCGGTTAATAACGGTTTGCCAACTAATACCATGATCAACTCTTTTGCAGTAAGCAACGGCAATATATTTGCCGGAACAAGTGATGGTGTATTTATCTCAACGGATAATGGAGCAAACTGGACTCCGATTAATAACGGATTAACAAATACCTTTATCAATTCCTTTGCAGTTAGCGACGGAAATATATTTACCGGAACAAATGATGGTGTATTTATCTCAACGGATAACGGAGCAAACTGGACTCCGGTTAATAACGGATTAACAAATACCTTTATCAATTCCTTTGCAGTAAGCAACGGCAATATATTTGCCGGAACAAATGATGGTGTATTTATCTCAACGGATAACGGAGCAAACTGGGTGCAGGCTAATGGCGGATTGCTGACAAATCATCATGTTCTTTCTTTTGCAGTAAGCGGGAACAATATCTTTGCTGGAACATTTCCCAACGATTCGGATCCCATCGGGGTGTTTCTGACTACGGATAACGGAGCGACTTGGTCTGTGGTTAATAACGGATTAAATCCCTGGATATTGTCCCTTATAGCAAGCGGTGGCAATATCTTTGCCGGAACTTGGGGCGGCGTGTTTCTAACTACGGATAACGGAGCAAACTGGCATCCTGTAAATAGCGGATTAACAAATACCCTTGTCACTTCTTTTGCAGTAAGCGGCGGAAATATATTTGCCGGAACCTTGGGCGGAGGCGTATGGAGACGCCCTTTATCGGAGTTAATAACCTCAGTTGAAGTGTCTCCAAATAATTCACCGGATTGCTTTGTCCTCGAGCAAAACTATCCCAATCCGTTTAATCCAACTACAACAATAAGTTATTCAATACCAAAGCGGGGTTTTGTTCAACTAAAAGTGTATGATATTCTCGGTAACGTTGCGGCAACCTTAGTCAACAAAGAACAACCGAGAGGTAATTATCAAATAGAATTTGACGGTTCAAAATTACCAAGCGGAGTTTATTTTTATACTTTAAGCAGCGGCAATTTTTCAGAAACGAAAAAGTTGGTTCTTTTAAAGTAGTAGAGACCTTTGCATAACCTATTTTATAAGTCATTCTGAATGAAGCGAAGCGAAATCCTCCGTCAAGGCGGAACGACGGAAGAATCTCAAAACCGGTAATTTCACCGAATTTAGAGATATTTCGGACGGCGTCCACCTTCGCCCCCGACGAAAAGCGGTCGGGGTAAACGTAGCAAACTCAATATGACAAATTTAAGTTATGCAAAGGTTTCTTAGAGTTAAATTATTAGTAAATGAATTTTTAGTCTGAAATGGTACATTTTGTAAAAAATTATCACACGGTTTGTAATTCCCGACTTTTGTCGGCTTTTTTGCCATTTCAAAAACGTATATTATTAAATTGCCCAAAACAACATCCAAGTTCATCAAACTTAATGCAACATAAACCTATGCTTATTTATTTCCGCTTCAAGTTCTTTTTCTTTTCCGCCGGTAATTTTATTCAGCAAACGATGAAATTCTCTACTGTGATTTAAGTACTTGGAGTGCGTCAACTCGTGAAGTATAATAAAATCAATAAGTTCATCGGGCAAAAGCATTAATTCCAGATTGAGATTAATATTCCCGCGCGAGGAAAAACTTCCCCATTTGGACTTCTGATGCTTGATGAAAATTCGATTATACCTGAAGCCGAATTTATCGGCAAGAAACTTTACTCTTCCGGGCAAATAATCTTTTGCTTCCAGACGAAGCGTTTCCGTAATGCCGAATTTTATTCCGGCTTGAATTTCAGGAGAAGCCACATCCTTATGCCGCGGATACTGAATCTCGAGCAAATTCTCGTCAAGATGAATTAGGACATATTTCACGTCGGACGGAACAATTTTAACGTCGCAATATTTTGTTTTGAATTTGGTCTTTTCATCCCAAACAAACTGATTATCGCTCTTCGATTTCATCTTCAAGAGAGTTTTGTTAATCCATTCCGATTTTTCATCCACAAACTTTTCGGCGTCTTTTAATTTTCCTTTTTTAGGAACCGCGACCGTAATCTCGCCGTTAATATTAACCTTAATGCTGAACGCTTTTGCTCTCGGACTTTCAAAATATTTTACTTTCCCAACGCCGGGGACAACCGATTCTTTAATTAATCTTCTCAAAACTTAATTTCCCATTCTTCTTCAAAGCCTTTAATAACAGCATCTTCAAACCTCTTGTAGTCAACCTTCTCATTCAATACGGTTTCAACTTCCGTTGTTTTTTCTTTTAATTCCATTTCTAAGATTTTCTTTTCTTCTTCATTAAGATTCAAAAAATTCGGGAGCTTTGTGTGATAATCTCCGATTAAAACCGAGCCGTGCTGTAAAACATGTCCTCCGATTTTCCTCTGTGCGCTCCCGATTATTTTCTTCCCATGGAATTTTACTTCGTTCTTAGCCGTACTTGCGAAACAGAGCATTCCGCTTTGCTGTTTTAATATATTGCCGAAATCGGGCTGTTCGCTTTCCAAAGCCGCATCCGACAACCGCACGTCGTAAATAGATAATCCTCTAATCAGCGCTCTGGAAATTTTCTCGTAAACTTCGCGCGGCTTTAATCCGTAGGACAGCGGAAGCGCTACGGAATAAGTCAGCTCCTCCGCATGAAGAATTGCGCGCCCGCCGGTCGGTCGTTTAACGACGTCAATGTTGTTCTCAAACGCAAGCGCCGTGTTAATTTCGCTCTCCTTCTGATTAGCGCCGAGTGAAATTGCGTACGGTTTCCAATAATACAAACGAAAAAAACCTTGTTCTTCTGTGCAGTTACGAACAAGGTTCATATCAAATTCCATGTTTTTTTTACCCGACGCAGCGCCCGATAAAATAAGCTCCCATTTCATTTTCTCATTGTTTCCAATCTCTAACTTCTTCCCTATTTATTCTTAACAGCATATACTTCAGCTTGTTACTCATAACTCATTACTGAGTTTCATCTTTTAACTATTCCGCGATTGCTTCTCTTTAAGAAACTCAAAATTTCTTCAACATTTTTATTTCCCGGAAAAGTTTCCGATAATTTTTCAGCTCCTTTTTCAATCGTTAATCCTGAATAAAAAAGAATTTTGTACGCCTCTTTTAATTCCTTTATTTCCTGATTAGAAAACCCGCGCCGCCTTAATCCTATTACGT
>JALWEC010000272.1 GCA_027036655.1 Melioribacteraceae bacterium | reverse complement strand
CACGGCTTTTTTATTTTTAACAAAATCAAAAAAGGAGTTACAAATGGACAACAAAATTTACTTATCAGCAAAAGAAATGCCGAAGCAGTACTACAATATTCTTCCCGATTTGCCTTCGCCGCTCGCTATGCCTTTAAATCCCGCAACGCAGGAGCCGATTTCGCCGGAAGACTTATCCGCTATTTTTCCGATGGAATTAATCGAGCAGGAAATGAGTCGGGAAAGGTTTATCGATATTCCCGAGGAAGTGCGGGAAATTTACGCAATCAGCCGCCCGACGCCTGTTTTTCGCGCGTTTAATCTCGAAAAGTTTTTGGACACTCCCGCTAAAATATATTACAAATACGAAGGGGTAAATCCCGCCGGAAGTCATAAAACCAATACGGCAATTGCTCAGGCTTACTATAACAAGAGAGCCGGAATTAAACGCCTTGTAACGGAAACAGGCGCCGGACAGTGGGGAAGCGCGCTTGCGATTGCCGCGCAACATTTTGGATTGGAACTGCAAATTTTTATGGTAAAGGTAAGTTACTATCAGAAACCTTACCGTAAAACAATGATGATGCTCCACGGTGCGAAAGTTGATCCGAGTCCCTCGCCGTTAACAAATTCGGGAAGACAAATACTGGAACAAGACCCCGACTCCCCCGGCTCTTTGGGAATAGCAATCAGCGAGGCAATTGAACTTGCGGTGCAAGACGACAAAACAAACTACTCGCTCGGCAGCGTTCTTAATCATGTGATGACACACCAATCCGTAATAGGCGAGGAAGCAAGACTTCAGCTTGAAAAGGTTGGAGAATATCCCGATATAGTAATCGCCAGCGCGGGAGGCGGAAGTAACTTCGCCGGTTTGTCTTTTCCGTTTTTACGAGATAAACTAAGCGGCGCCAAAAAAGATTTGAAAGTTATCGCCGTTGAGCCTGCTTCATGTCCTACGCTTACCAAAGGAAAATTCACTTATGATTTCGGAGATACGGCGGGTTTTACTCCGCTGTTGAAGATGTTTACGCTCGGGCATAATTTCATTCCGCCTAAAATTCACGCCGGCGGACTCCGCTATCACGGTATGGCGCCCACGGTTTCAAAATTGCATGAAGAAGGAATGATTGAAGCGAGAAGCTATCATCAACTCGAGGTTTTTGATGCCGCGCGTGATTTCATTAACGCCGAAGGAATTCTTCCCGCGCCAGAGAGCGCTCATGCAGTAAAAGCGGCTATGGACGAAGCACTTAAGTGCAAAGAAACCGGCGAAGCAAAGACGATTATCTTTAATCTTTCCGGTCACGGATTTTTGGATCTTGGCGCTTACGAACAGTATATCGCGGGAAATCTTGAAGATTATCAGCTTCCCGAAGAAACAATTTTACGATACTTTGCAGATTTGCCCCAAATAAAAAAATAGATTTGGTATTAGAGAACCTTGCAAAACATAGAATTGTCATATTGAATTCGTCAAGCTTGCCTCAACCGCCTTTTGTTGGAGACGAAAAGGTAAGCCAATCGAAATATCTCTGATTTCGGTATAATTACCGGTTTTGGGATTTTTCATCCGGCTAGTAGCGAGATGAAAATGGCAAAATAATAGGTTATGTAATACATCCTGTTAGTTAATTAGTTGTTATTATTGCCGTTGCCCCGGTTTTTGCCGGGGCTTTTTTTTTCTGTTATTTTAATACTTTTTAAACAATCACAAAATTGTCATTAGAAAATTTTCCAAACGAAAATCTCGGATTATAATCATTTTTTTGTAGGACGGTTTGCTTAGTGAAGCGAGCAAACTGTGTTTTGGTTTTATGTGTAAATACAGTAAATGTTATGCTTTATTTTAAATGGGAAAACAATCTTGAAAAAAATATCCAGAATAGGTATATTTAGATATAAGATAAAGATAATAAGGCAAAATAATGAGTGAAGAAAATAAGACAATTGAAAATGTTACCAACTCCGAATATAAATGGGGTTTTGTAACAGAAATAGAAGAAGACGCTTTTCCAAAGGGTTTAAGTGAAGATATAATCAGAAAAATATCTGAAGTTAAACAGGAACCGAAATGGCTCTTGGAATGGCGGTTAAAAGCGTACAGACATTGGCTTACGCTTGAAGAACCGACTTGGGCAAAAGTAAAATACGAAAGCCCTGATTTTCAGGATATCCGATATTTTTCAGCGCCAAAACAGAAACCGAAACTTAACAGTCTTGACGAAGTTGACCCTGAACTTCTCGCAACATTTGAGAAGCTCGGAATTCCCCTTGAAGAACAGAAACTCCTTGCCAACGTTGCCGTTGACGCGGTTTTCGATTCAGTTTCTGTTGCTACAACATTTAAGGAAACATTAAAGGAAAAAGGAGTTATTTTCAGCTCTATTTCCGAAGCGGTCAGGGAACATCCCGACTTGGTGAAAAAATATCTCGGGTCGGTCGTTCCATATACGGATAATTTTTACGCGGCGCTTAACGCGGCTGTTTTCAGCGACGGCTCGTTTGTTTACATTCCGAAAGGCGTGCGCTGCCCGATGGAATTATCTACTTACTTCAGAATTAACGCGGCGGAAACCGGACAGTTTGAAAGAACTCTGATTGTCGCCGACGAAGGAGGTTACGTTAGTTACCTCGAAGGCTGCACCGCGCCGCAGCGGGACGAAAATCAGCTTCACGCGGCGGTTGTTGAGCTAATTGCAATGGATAACGCCGAGATTAAATATTCCACAGTCCAAAATTGGTATCCGGGCGATAAGGATGGAAAAGGCGGAATTTACAACTTTGTAACAAAACGCGGACTTTGCGAAACCAACGCCAAAATTTCTTGGACGCAAGTCGAAACCGGCTCGGCGGTTACGTGGAAATATCCGAGTTGTGTACTGAAAGGAGATAATTCAATCGGCGAATTTTATTCTATTGCCGTAACAAATAATTATCAGCAGGCTGACACCGGAACCAAGATGATTCACATCGGGAAAAATACGAGAAGCACAATTGTTTCAAAAGGTATTTCGGCGGGATTCAGCGATAACAGCTACCGCGGATTGGTTAAAGTTCACAAAAGCGCGGAAGGCGCGCGGAATTTTTCCCAGTGCGATTCAATGCTGATGGGCGACAAATGCGGCGCGCACACTTTTCCGTATATAGAGGTTGATAATAATACTTCGACAGTTGAACATGAAGCGACAACATCCAAGGTTAGCGAAGATCAGATTTTTTATCTTAACCAGAGAGGAATCCCGACCGAAGACGCCGTGAATATGATTGTAAACGGATTCTGTAAAGAGGTATTCCGCGTGCTGCCGATGGAGTTTGCCGTTGAAGCGCAAAAGCTGCTGGAAATCAGTCTTGAAGGAAGCGTTGGATAAGGCGGATTAAGAATTATGAATGAAAAGAAAGTTTTTCATACTTAGAAGTGTGTCATTCTGAATGAAGCGAAGCGAAATGAAGAATCTCAGAACCGGTAATCATAACGAAGTAGAGAAATGAAAGATAAATGAAAAAAGGAAATAAAATGATAACAATTAAAAATTTACATGCTAAAGTTGCGGGTAACGAAATCTTAAAAGGATTGAATCTGCAGGTTAACGCGGGGGAAGTTCACGCAATTATGGGACCGAACGGCTCAGGAAAAAGTACGCTGGCAAATGTGCTTGCGGGAAATGAAGCTTACGAAGTAACCGAAGGCGAAGTGATTTTTAACGGGAAGAATTTGCTGGAATTAGCGCCGGAAGAAAGAGCTTGCGAAGGAATTTTTCTTGCGTTTCAATACCCCGTGGAAATTCCGGGCGTAACTAATTCAACATTTTTGAAAACGGCAATCGATTCAATCAGAAAATACAGAAACGAACCGGAAATCAGCGCTAAGGAATTTCTTGCCTTGATTCGGGAAAAAGCGGCTCTCCTTGATATGGATAACAAACTTATCAGTCGCGCTGTTAACGAAGGATTTTCCGGCGGCGAGAAGAAGCGAAATGAAATTCTGCAGCTCTTGATGCTTAATCCGAAACTTGCTATTCTCGACGAAACCGATTCGGGACTTGATATTGACGCGCTGAAGATTGTATCGAAGGGCGTTAACTATTTTCGTTCTCCCGAAAACGCCACAATTGTCGTAACGCATTATCAGCGTTTGCTTGATTACATCGTTCCCGACTTTGTGCATGTTCTTTACAAAGGAAGAATTATAAAATCGGGAGGAAAAGAGCTGGCTTTGGAGCTTGAGGAAAAAGGTTACGACTGGTTGAAAACCGACGAAGTTGAAGCGGTGTGAGGATATGATGAAAAATGAATTGAAAACAGATTTTAAGTATTCCGGACTTTACGCCGATTGGGTTAAGCGGATGAACAGTTCGTATAATTCCTTCTTTGCAACCGAATCGGAAGCCGCGCTCGGTAAGTTGGAAAAGATAAGTTTTCCCACCACAAAAGATGAAGATTGGAGATTTACAAATGTTTCTCCGATTTTAAAAGCGGGATTTTTACCTATGACGAAAAACGATTCTTCGGAAAAAACTCTTGAAGGAAAAATCAAAACCGGTTTTTATTCCGGATTGGAAGCTCATAAAGTTGTTTTTGTTAACGGATTTTTCAACGAACAATTTTCCGACATAAAAAAACTTCCGGAGAATGTTTTTATCGGCAGTCTGAAAAAAGCCTCTGAGGAAATTCCGAAAATCGTTAAAAAATATTACGGTAAAACGCTTGTCAATCAAAACGCATTTGAATTGTTAAACGAATCTTTTGCTTCCGACGGACTTTTCATTTACATTCCCAAAAATGTAATTCTTGAACTTCCGGTCGAAGTTGTTTTTGTAGCAGATAACGCAGGCGGGAAAATGATTTCACCGCGCAACTTGATTGTTGCCGAAGAAAACTCCGAAGTAAATATTTTTACCGATTATTCCTCTTCCGTTGCCGAAACATACTTTACCAATTCCATAACGGAAATATTCGGCGATAAAAACGCGCACATTACTTTCCTCGAAGTTCAAGCGGAAAATAACGACTCGTACAGAATCGGAACAACCAAGATGCAACTGAAAGATAGCGCGTCGCTTAACCATTTTGTTTTAACTCAAAGCGGAAAATTAGTGCGGAATAATCTAAACGCGGAGCTTGACGGTGAAAATATCGAAGCCCATTTTTACGGCTTTTATATCGTAAAAGAAAAGCGTCATATCGATAATCACACGTTTATAGATCACGCCAAGCCCAATTGTTTCAGCAATGAAATCTACAAAGGAATTTTGGAAGATGAAGCGAAAGCGGTTTTCGGCGGAAGAATTCTTGTGCGGAAAGATTCGCAGAAAACAAATGCTTTCCAGTCGAATAAAACGATTCTTCTTTCCGATAAAGCGAGAATAGACACAAAACCGCAGCTCGAAATTTACGCCGACGATGTTAAATGTACGCACGGCGCAACCGTCGGGCAATTGGATAAAGAAGCTTTGTTCTACATTATTTCAAGAGGCATCTCGCCGGAAGCCGCAAGGTCCATGCTTATTAAAGCATTCGCAAACGACTTCCTTGAGCCTATCAAACTCGATGTTGTAAAGGAAAATATTAACAATAGAATTTTTAATACGATTGAGGAATAAAATGGAAACGCCGGAAATTGATTTTAATATTGAAAAGATTCGAAAAGATTTCCCGGTTTTGCTGACAAAGGAAAACGGAAAACCTATTACCTATTTTGATAACGGAGCTACAACACAAAAACCGTTAAAAGTAATCGAGAGGATTTCAGATTACTACAAAAGCGAAAACGCAAACGTGCACCGCGGAGTTTACAAACTAAGTTCCAGAGCTACTGATTCTTACGAACAAGCGAGGGAAACGGTACGCAAATTCATTAACGCCGAATCAATTGCCGAAATTATTTTTACTCGCGGAACGACCGAATCAATTAACCTTGCGGCTGAAATATTATGCCGCGCTGGAAAATTGAAAGAGGGCGACGAAATAATTGTTTCGGAAATGGAACACCATTCCAACATTGTTCCATGGCAAATAACCTGCGTAGGGAAAAAGATTACGCTTAAAGTTCTTCCGTTTGACGAAAACGGGGAATTAAAAATTAATGAACTAGAAAATTTAATTTCCGAGAAAACCGCGCTGATTTCAGTTGTTCACGTCTCCAACACGCTTGGAACGATTAACGATGTTAAGTCGGTGATTGATATCGCTAAGAAACACAATATATTAACTCTGATTGACGGAGCGCAGGCTGTTTCGCACGTAAAGGTTGATGTTCAAAACCTGGGATGCGATTTTTACGCGTTTTCCGGTCATAAAGTTTTTGCGCCGACGGGAATCGGAGTTTTATACGGACGGAGAGAGTTGTTGGAAGAACTTCCTCCTTATCAGGGCGGCGGAGAAATGATTGATCAGGTTACATTTGAAAAATCGACATTTAACGAGCTTCCTTACAAGTTCGAAGCGGGAACTCCGAATATCTCCGGCGCTTTGGGACTCGGCGCCGCAATCGATTATTTTACCGCTCTTGATTTTGATAAAATGAAAGCACACGAAGATGAATTGACGGCATCCGGACTGGAAGGTTTTGCTAATTTTAAAAATGTTAAAGTTTTGGGACGTGCCGAAAATAGAGCGCCGATTTTTTCCTTTGTAGTCGAGGGCGTTCATCATTACGATATCGGAACGCTGCTTGATACTAAAAACATTGACGTTCGCACGGGACATCATTGTACGCAGCCCACGATGAGGCATTTTAATGTTTCGGGAACTACCCGGATTTCCCTTGCGTTTTACAATACGAAGGAAGAGTTAAATAACTTTTTTGAGCAGTTTGATAAAATCTTAAAAATGTTGAAATAGGATAAAATGGAAAAAGTAGATAAGCAGAAAATTGAAAACGAAGTAATCGAGGAATTAAAAACTATTTACGATCCTGAAATTCCCGTTAATATTTTTGATTTGGGAATGATTTATGAAATAAATGTTGACGACGACGGAATCGTTTACGTAAAAATGACGCTCACTGCTCCCAACTGTCCCGTTGCGGAAACGCTGCCGATGCAGGTTAAGGAGCGTTTAATGGCGCTTCCGAGTTTAAGGGGCGTTTCGCTTGAGCTTGTTTGGGACCCGCCGTGGAATATCGATATGATGAGCGACGAAGCCAAATTACTTTTGGGGTATATGTAAAATGAAATTCAGTTCAGCCGAAGAATACGGTTTGCGCTGCCTGATGAATTTTTGCGACGCGTTTGACAAGAACAAAAGTTTAACTATTCCCGAAATCAGCCGAAAAGAAAAAATACCGGAGCATACGATTGCAAAAATTTTAAGAGAACTTCGTCTCGGAGGATTTCTCGTAAGCGAACGGGGGCACTTGGGCGGATATTCCCTTGCCCGTCCGCCGGAAGAAATTAATATCGGCAATGTGCTCAAAACCCTCGGGGGAAAACTTTATGAGGAGGACACTTGTAAAAAATATTCCGGTTTAAGCGAGACTTGTATCCACACCAAGAATTGTAAAGTAAGAAAGCTTTGGGAATTTCTTCAGCAGACGCTGGATGGAGTTCTTCTCGATATTACTCTTAGGGATTTAACCACATCATCTATTCCGCTTAAGCCGGAAAAAATCGAGCGTGAGCTTTAGGCGCTTATCAGTAATATTCGTGTTATTTGTGGCAAAATATTTTTCCAAATACTCTAAAGTTCCTTGTTGATAAGGGTTTCAGAGATTATTTTTTTGTCTAACTGGAAATAAAGCTGTAAGCTCAAGCAATTTCAGACCTAATTTCAAAACATCCGAGGTTTTGAAAACCTCGGATGTTTCAAAAACGAGCAAAATCTTAAAAGTTAAAACAAAAAACTAACCGGAGAATTTTTCCGCGTAAAGTTTCCTCAGCAGTTTCTTATCCAGCTTTCCGACGCTTGTTTTCGGAATTTCATCGACAATAATAAACTTATCGGGAATAGCCCACTTTTCAAGTCGCCCCGAATCAACGAAAGTCTGAATATTTGCTCTGCATGCTGCATCAACCTCACTTTGTTCAACATCCTTTTTAAGCGAAATATAAGCCACGGGTCTTTCTCCCCATTTCTCATCCGGAACGCCGATAACGGCGACTTGTTTTACAAACTCGCACCGGCTGAGATAGCTTTCAAGCTCGAGCGAGGAAATCCACTCGCCGCCGGTTTTTATTACATCCTTAAGTCTGTCCGTAATCTTAAAATAACCTTCTTCGTCTTTGTAAGCAATATCTCCGGTGTGCAGCCAACCGCCGTTCCATAATTCTTCCGAGTTCTTTTCCGATTTAAAATAACCCTTTGTAAGCCATGGAGAACGGACAACAATTTCCCCCACTTTTCCTTTCGCTTGTTCTTTCCCCGCTTCATCGATAATCTTCATCTTCACAAACGGAATCGGGAATCCTGTTTTCGTAACGGTTTCAATTTCTTCTTCCGGGGATATTTCATCAACATCCGGTTTAAATTGTGCGAGCGTAAGCACCGGAGCCGTTTCCGACATCCCATAGCCGGTCATAACTTTTATTTTCCTTTTTTGCGCCATTTCCGCCAAACCGCGCGAAAGCGCAGAACCTCCGATAACAACTTTCCAATTTGAAAAATCAAACTGCTCCGTTGCCGGATTTCCGACAATCATCTGCAAAATTGTCGGGACGCAGTGCGACATAGTTACTTTATGCTGCAGCAGTAATTTAACAATCATTTCGTCGTATCTTCCCGGGTAAATCTGCTTAACTCCGAGCCAAGTGGCAATGTAGGGAATTCCCCACGCGTGAACATGAAACATCGGAGTAAGAGGCATATAAACATCTTTGTAAGTGAATTCCACAGGTTTACCGTAAGCGCTTAATGAAGCCATTACAGAAATTGTGTGAAGTACGATTTGTCTGTGCGAGAAAAAAACTCCTTTCGGGTTACCCGTGGTTCCCGTTGTGTAAAACAGAGTTGCAACAGTATCTTCATCAAAGTCGGGAAAATCATACTCGTCGCTCTCATCCGCGATCAAATTTTCATATTCTCCGTATGTTTCCACATCAGGGGCAAATTCATCGTCGCCATCGCCGATATAAATAATATGTTTTACAGTATCAAAATTCGGAGCAATGGTTTTAATCAGCGGCATAAAATCCTTATGAACCACCAATATTTTATCTTCCGCATGATTAATAGTATAAAGCATTTGATCGGGCGAAAGACGGATATTTACAGTGTGCAGAATTGCGCCAATCATCGGCACGGCAAAATAATGTTCCAAATATCTGTGGCTGTCCCAATCCATTACCGCCACCACGTCTCCTTTTTGAACTCCGAGTTTTTTGTAAAGATTTGACAGTTTCTTAATGCGCTTGTTCAGCTCAAGATAATTGTAGGAAAACTTATCACGATAGATAATTTCCTGGTTGGGCGACCACTCAATCGTACGGTCGAGCAGGTGCTTGATTATCAACTGATAATCGTAGGAATAATCGGGAAAAACGGACGCGTTCATTGTAACCTCCTAATTAAGTTAAAAATCTGTTATCCCCGCGAAATTAATAGGGATAAAAAATATAAAACAGAATTGAGATAAAGAAAAGCAGCCACATTCCGGTGCTTACTTCTTTAATCCTTTTTCCGACGGCCATTGTAATCGGGTAAAGAACAAAACCCGCCGTCATTCCGATACCGAGATTATAGGTAAAACTCATTAAAGTAATTATTGCAAATGAAGGAATGGAGACAGGCAAATCCGAAAAATCAATTTGCGAAATAGAGGACATCATCAACAGTCCCACTACAACAAGCGCCGAACCGTATGCAAACGGCGGAACAATAGTAAGAACGGGCGCAAAGAAAAGAGCGACAAGGAAAAGAAGCGCGGTAACAACCGAAGCGAATCCGGAACGCGCCCCCGCTTCAATTCCGGCAGCCGATTCGATAAAGACTCCCGCGGTGGTTGTTCCGAGCAGGGAAGCCGCTACCGTGCTTAGCGCGTCGGTCAGCATCGGTTTCTCTATATCGGGCAAATTACCATTTTCATCCAACAGCCCCGCTTTGTAGGAAGCGCCGAGAAGCGTTCCCATTGTGTCGATTAAATCGGCGATAAAAACAGTAAGAATTACCGCGAGAAATCCCCATGTTAAAGCGCCGGCAATATCCAACTTTAAGAAAACATCGTTGATTGAAGGAGGAGCGGAAACTATCGACGCAGGTAAAGGAACAACGCCGAAAATGATTCCGAGAATCGTTACAAGAGTAATGCCGATTATTATTGCCGACTTAACTTTCTTTATCATTAAAATTCCGATTGTCAGAAAACTGACAACTCCGAGAAGTGATGAAACGTTCCGCAAATCGCCCAGTTTTACCGGAGCGCCGGGAACGCCAAGCGAAACAATGCCCATATCGTTAAGCCCGATAAATGTTAAGAACAATCCGATTCCCACCGCAAATGAAATTTTTATCGGATCGGGAATGTTATCGGCTATCCAGCTTCGAACTTTAGTTAAGGTTAAAAGGGTAAAAAGAGTTCCGCTTATAAATATCGCTCCGAGAGCCGTTTGCCAGCTGTATCCCAAAACTTTTACAACGGTAAAAGCTACAAACGCATTTTCTCCCATGTAGGGCGCAATTGCAAAAGGACGCTTGGCGTAAAGTCCCATAGTTAAAGTGCCGAAAAATGCGGTTAGAATTGTGGCGACCATCGACGCGCCGAACGGCATTCCGGCTGCTTCGAGAATCTTGGGATTTACGATAATAATATATGCCATAGTGATAAATGTTGTCGTCCCTCCGATTACTTCGGTTTTGAAATCGGTTTGAAGTTCCTCAAAGTTAAAGTATCTTTTTATCACATACTCCTCCACACATATTTTTGAACGTGTTTTAAATATAAAAA
>JALWEC010000271.1 GCA_027036655.1 Melioribacteraceae bacterium | reverse complement strand
TTACAGAACTTTGGATTGAACATATTAATGAGTTAAGGAAATGGATAAAAGAGAAGTTATAGATATTGCCAATAAATTTGCCGACAAAGTTGTAAAGAAATATGATTGTGTCGAAATAGTACTGTTCGGTTCTTACGCGAAAGGATCTAATAATGTTGATAGTGATATCGATATTGCAGTAGTGTTAAAGGACTTTGATAATCTTATGGATGTGCAGCTTGATTTAATGAGATTGCGTCGTCAGATTGATAGTAGGATTGAACCTCATCCTATTAAAGAAAGTAATTATAACACAGATAATCCTTTAGTTAACGAGATAAAAAAATACGGAAAAATTATTAATATAAATGTTGCTTAAGTATTACTTTTAAAATTATTTTTTAACAAATTATAAATTGATGATTTATAAACTAATAACTAAACTAATCAATAACAAACAAAGGGCTGTTCAATGAGAAAAGCTTACAAACTCCTTGTGTTTGCGATGTTATTCGTAACATCAGCAATGTTTGCACAGAAGTACACCGTTCAAGGCACAGTAACAAACGCTGAAAACGGTGAAAAACTTATCGGTGCAAATGTAGTGGTAAAAGGCACCTTCACAGGCGCCGCAACCGACGAAAACGGACACTACGCATTTAAGTTAGACAAAGGAAACTACACAATCGTATGTAGTTATATTGGTTTTGAAACCAAAGAAGTTAATGTTAACGTTAACAACAACGTTGAAGTTAATTTCTCGTTACGCGACAAACAATTTTCATTGAATGTAACCGTCTTAGCCGATCGCGCTAAAGAACAGGAAACTCCGGTTGCATTTACTGATGTTGAGAAAAAGGATATGGAATTAAAACTTGGCTCGCAAGATATTCCTATGGTTCTTAACACAACTCCTTCCGTTTATGCAACACAGCAGGGCGGCGGCGCAGGCGATGCAAGAATTAACGTTCGCGGTTTTAACCAGAGAAACGTTGCCGTTATGATTAACGGTGTTCCTGTTAACGATATGGAAAACGGTTGGGTTTATTGGTCAAACTGGGACGGACTTGGAGACGCTACTTCTTCAATTCAGGTTCAAAGAGGTCTAACCGCAGTTAACTTGGCAACTCCCGCAATCGGCGGTACAATGAATATCATTACCGATCCTACGGCTCATAACTTAGGATTCAGCTTTAAACAAGAATTCGGTTCAGGCTCCTTTATGAAAACCAGCTTGTACGGAAATACCGGTTTGGTTGATAAAAAATGGGCTGTTACTCTCGGTATCGTAAGAAAAACCGGAGACGGCGTTGTTGATAAAACTTGGACCGACGCTTGGGCATACTACTTTGGCGCTTCCTATAATGTAAATGCTAACAACAGAATCGAATTATACGCAGTTGGCGCGCCTCAGAGACACGGACAAAACTTGTACAAACAAAACGCAGCCGCTTATGATTCAACATACGCAAAAGACGTGCTCGGTTATACTTCCGAACAAGTAGAAGCCAAACCGCAATCTCCGAGAGGAAGACTCTACAATGAAAACTGGAACACTGTTGACCCAAGTTATACCGGAAAGCAATACTGGTATGGCTCAACTGGTGACAGATATAATCCCGGATTCATTAATGAAAGAGAGAATTACTACCATAAACCTCAGATTAACTTGAACTGGTATTCCAACTTAAGCAAAAAATTAAGCGCTTATACTACCGTTTATTATTCCGGCGGTATTGGAGGCGGTACCGGAACTTATGGACACTTGAAATGGGATTATACCGGTCCTTCAAGAGTCGCAGACTGGAATGCTACTATTGCTCAGAACGTTGCAAATGTTGATTCCAACGGTTTGAAACAATCAAAAGGTATTTTGAGAAACAGCACCAATACACAGTGGACATACGGATTGTTGTCTAAAGCTATATACAAAGTTAACGACGAAATTAAAACTACAGTCGGTATCGACGCAAGACTTGCTCAGGTTGATCACTATCGTGAAGTCAGAGACCTTTTGGGAGGCGATTACTTTACATATACAGGAAACGACTTTGACACTCCTGATCAATATATGAAAAAACTCGGTGACAAGATTGCTTACAATAATACAAATGATATTAATTGGTTAGGCGCTTACTGGCAGACAGAATATGCAACTCCTGTATTTACTACCTATGCTACATTGGCATGGTCAACAATTAAATACAAATACACCAACCATTTCAGAAAAGATGACGCAGGAAATGAATTCTCATTAGAATCATCATACTTCAACGGTTATCAGTTCAAAACCGGATTCAGCTACAGATTCTCAACTGATCTTTCCGCATTCACTAACTTCGGTTATGTTTCCAAAGTGCCGATTTTTGACCAGGTTATTGACGACAGATCCGGTACATTTGCAGATCATCCGACTAACGAAAAATTCTATAGCGTGGAAGCTGGAGTTAATTATACAAAAGACGCTTTGACATTAAAATTAGACGGATATTACACTTTTTGGAAAGACCGCGCACAAACAAAATATGTACAGGTTGATACTTCCGGAAACGGAGCTTTGGTATTCTTGACAGGTATGAACTCGGTTCACATGGGTCTTGAATTTGAAGGCGCTTGGCAGCCGGTTAAAATGTTCAGAATCGATATGGCAGCTTCTATTGGTAATTGGTACTATGATAATGACGTAACCGGTACTTATAAGAACTATGATAACCCTGCAGATCCTAACGTAGATTACAGATACTATGTAAAAGATTTGAAGGTTGGGGACGCTCCTCAGACACAATTTGCAATTTCAGCTTCCCTATATCCTATCAAGGGCATGACGCTTCAGTTGGTAGGTCGCTACAATGCCAATTACTATGCAGACTGGAATCCGTTCAGCAGAACAGACTCGACTGACAGAGCGCAAGTATGGCAAGTACCTAATTACTCAGTGTTCGATTTCCACTTCAGATATATTATTCCGTTCAAAGTTGCAGGCATAAGCATGAATGTATTTGCTCACGTCTTCAACTTGACTGATGCTGAATATATCTCCGATGCGACTGATGAAAGTCATTATAATGCAATCAGCACAAGTATTGACGGTGTTAAAAAACACTCTGCACAAAGAGCTGAAGTATTTTTTGGATTGGAAAGAACTTACAATGTAGGTTTTGGTATTCGTCTCTAATAAATACTTAAACATTATTTTCAAAAAGCCCCTAAGTTTTAGGGGCTTTTTTATTTTATAGCTTACTCTTTTTTCTTATTTTTTGATACGGAATCTTTCCGCATAGATAAATAGAATGCTTTGCATAACCCAATCTATTTGTCATTCTGAATGAAGCGAAGCGGAATCTGCCGCGGCGGAAGAATCTCAAAACTGGTAATAATACCGAATTTAGAGATATTTCGGACGGTTTCCACCTTCGCTGTGGAGAACTCAATATGACAAATTTAGGTTATGCAAAGGTCTCAAATAAAGA
>JALWEC010000270.1 GCA_027036655.1 Melioribacteraceae bacterium | reverse complement strand
CCGCAAAGCGCACAATTTCCTGACGCCAATTACGCCACTTTTGTAGAGGATGACTCGGTAGCAGGTTACGGAACTTATTCCTACTATCATCTCGGTAATAATTTTGAAAGATGCGGAAATTATGAAAAAACGGAAATTGTTGTCGGAACCGTAACCGAATCGGAATCACATTTTACGCCTTATGAAATTTCGACAAAACTTCCTTTAACGGCGGGAACGACCTGGACTCAATCGTACGAATCCGTAGTTACGACAACTATGCCTCCGTTGCCTCCAATGAACGAAACAGACGATGTAACATTCACTCGGACGGTTGACGCTTGGGGAACTATGCTTATACCCGGAGTAACAGATCCAATTGAAGCGCTCAGGGTTCGTCTTGACGAGACAATGGTAACTCACAATACAGGCGGCGATAGTTATATAAGATGGATTAGTTACGAATTTATAACTAAGTCATATACAATAGTCGGAATAACTCTAGCGGATACTTTATCTCCGGATAGTGGCGTTGTTGATATTATCGGCGGCGGCTGGGGAGTTTCTTCGGTAACCGACGTACAAGATGATAATTATGTCGCTGATAATTTTAAATTAGAACAAAACTATCCGAATCCGTTCAATCCGACAACAACAATTAGTTATTCAATACCGGTCGTCGAAATGGGACATAGCCTGCCCGTACAATTAAAGGTTTATGATATGCTCGGACATCAAGTTGCGACATTGGTAAACCGTAAACAAGCACCCGGAAAATATTCCGTTAAATTTAACGCAAGCAAACTTAGCTCGGGAATTTATTTCTACACATTGCAAACCGGAGACTTTATTCAAACAAAGAAATGTATTCTAATAAAGTAAAAACAGTTTAATAATAAAAAATTTATTTCAAATTAATACGGAGATGAAAATGAAAAGGAAAATTTTATCTATTGCAATTATATTAATCTTGACGTTCTTTCTATCAAGTTGCTCAAAAGATGACGATAACCCGGTAACTCCCGAAGAAAAGCCGAGTCCGGAACAGCCAGCGACTCCGCAGGTGCAACTTCCTCCGAGCGTTTCAAATTCCAACGATCCGCATGCCGCGCGGGCTGTAAGTTTTGTGGCAATGGCAAACAGTTTCAGTCAATACTCCGCTTTCTTTACTCCGCCGGAAGGCTCGCTGGCTAAAACCGCGGACGACGGCAATTGGGATTATACTTGGACGGACGGAACGCTTGTAATTACTCTTCATTATCGGGAAAACGGAGAGGGGTATTCTTGGGAGGTTGTCCTTAACGGAACCGAACCGAGTAGCGGAGTAGTATATACGGATTGGACAATGATGGAAGCTCAACAGAATTCCGATGGTTCAAGCGGTTCAATGACGGTTTACGAGGATAATACAACCAATCCGGAATTTGAATATACTTGGACAAACGACGGCTCCGGACATATTACTTTTGAATATATTTCCTTCGGGGATTACGGAAGCAAAGTATCCATTACTTCAAATCCTGATAACTCCGGCTCAATGGAATATTGTGAATATGTAAACGGACAATATGTAATGACCTTTAAGTTAATTTGGACTTCAAACGGCGGAGAATGGTGGGAGTATGATTATCAAGGCAATGAAATAGGACATGGAACTTTTTAATTTTTACTTGGGACGGATAAATTTTCCGTTCATAATTTTTTTTGATTATTTAACGGAGAAAAACTTGAAAAATATTTTTAATTCATTAGTGATTATATTATTTCTGATAATTTTATTTTCGAATAAAACCGAAGCGCAGTACGAGGTAAATAAACATTATCTTGGACCTGAAATCGGATTTGTCTTTAATGGCTCTACACTACAGTTCGGAGCTAACTATGAATATGCCCTAAATATACAAGATATCGGGAATATCGGAATCGGGGGAATTTTTCGCTATTGGAGTTTTGGCGACGCCGATTGGCATTATACCGATATCGTTATTGGAGGGCAGGGAAATTACCATTTTAGGTTGAAAAACAAAAAATTAGATATCTGGAGCGGATTGGTTTTGGGTTACGATTTTGGTTCGTGGAGTTACGACGGACCTGATTCGGGCTTTTTAGAACCCACATACGGAGGATTTATTTTAACCGTTAACGGCGGCGCAAGATATTGGTTTTCCCCCACAATTGCAGTAACGGCAAGGCTAGGATTTGGTTCATTAAGTTACGGCGCTTTAGAGTTTGGAGTTGATTTCAAATTGTAAGAAACGAACATAATCTGCCAGTAACTACAATTTATAATTAAGTTTTTGGAGTAAGCAGAAATTACGCTCGATTTAAGTTTTTAATTACATAGAAAGTAAACATATTCCCCCCCTAATATTTAAATTAAAAAAGGGAGATAAAAAAATCTCCCTTTTTCTGTACCGAAGGCCTGACCGTGACGAAAAGCCCTACGGTAAACTCGAATTTACACAGAGGGAGGAATCCGTTATTATGGTTTGAACGATAAACAGATGATTAATACCAATCAAATTTTAGTAATCTCAAATACTTTTTGTGAAATAATATTTTCGTCGTATATTTGTAATTCGATTACAAGATAGAGGCAAAAAATGATTATAAATTTTAATATTAAAAATTTTGGTTCGATTAAAGATATACAAACTCTTTCATTTGAAGCTGAAAAAACTAAATATTTGGAAGATTTTTATGTAACCAAAATAAAAAATAAAAGGTTGCTTAAAATTGCATTAATCTATGGTGCAAATGCCTCGGGAAAAACCACAGTTTTAAAAGCGCTTGATTTTTTCCGGCGGTTAGTGCTGGATCCTGTGGATAAAAAAACGGAAGAATTGGATTTTTATCCTTTTTTATTTGATAAAAGCACTCCAAATGAGAATTCTGTTTTGTCAATTGAGTTTTTTCAAAATGAGATTAAATATTTTTACGAAGTAGAATTTAACCGTAAAGCTGTTGTAACTGAAACTTTAAATGTATTTAATCCTAACAAAGCGACTGTTTTTAAAAGGAAAACAGATTTAAAAAATCAGTTTACTGAAATAAAATTTGGAAGCAAAATCAAAATTCCAAAAACATCATTAAAAGCTCTTGAATCAAATACTCTATGGAATAACACGGTTTTGGGCGGATATTTAAAAACCAACATTGAAACAAAAGAATTGAAAGATGTTTCTGACTGGTTTGAAAATTATTTAAAACCGTTAATTTACCCTAAATCCGAGCTTTATATGTATATTACATCTTTTATTGACAAAGAGAAAATTAACAAAGAAAATATTTTGATAATCTTAAAAAAAGCCGATCTAAATATTTCGGATATAATTATAGAAAAGAAAGATGAAAACATTACTGAAGGTTTATTAGAAATTATAGAAAAAACATCCGACATTCCCGAAGAAGAATTAGAAAAAATTAAAACAAGGAAGAAAATAACCACTGTTAAACTAGATTTGGAACATTTTGTTAGTGGG
>JALWEC010000269.1 GCA_027036655.1 Melioribacteraceae bacterium | reverse complement strand
GATGAATCAGCAATCTCCTCATCCCTTCGGAGTCGGCTGGGACTGGAACCACGAAAGTCCCGACACGCGCTATGTGCTAGACAGAGCTAACAAATATTGGATGCAAGAATTCCATGTTGACGGTTATCGGTATGATTTATCCAAAGGTTTTACCCAAACATACACCGGCGATGATGTAAACGCCTGGAATCAGTACGACGCATCGCGAGTTTATAATATCGAAAGAATGGCTGACGCCCTTTGGAGCTACGACTCCAATGCTATTATGATTCTTGAGCATTTTACCGTTAACTCTGAAGAAACGGAGCTTTCCAACCACGGACTTCTTCTCTGGGGAAATATGAACTCTCCCTACGGACAGGCGTCAATGGGCTGGTTGAACGACAGTCAGCGCTCCTCCGATTTAAACTGGGGCTATTACGGCAACAGAGGCTGGACAAATGCTAATCTGGTTACGTATATGGAAAGCCATGACGAAGACAGAATTATGTGGAAAGATTTGGAATACGGCAACAATACGAATCCCAATTACATAATCAGAAATAATAAGGAGCTTGCTCTTCAGCGTCAGAAACTTACGGCGGCGTTTCTGTTTACTTTCCCGGGTCCAAAAATGCTGTGGCAGTTCGGCGAACTCGGTTATGATAAACCTTTCCCTGCCGGCGGCAGAACAGATCCGCAACCTATTTTATGGAACTACAATCAGGACGCAAGCAGAGTTAAACTCTACAAGGTTTGGCAGGCGTTAATTAAGATGAGGAATATGTACGATGTATTTAATTCTCCTTACACTGGAGTTTCGATGACTGTCGGACAGGGAATTATCGGGCGCACAATTCATTTAAATAACGCCGATATGAATGTTACAATAGTGGGAAATTTCGGAGTGAATTACGAAGAAGTTAATCCCGATTTTCAACACACAGGCAAATGGTACGATTTCTTCAGCGGAGATTCCATTCAGGTAACAAACACGCAGGAACGGCTGAATTTAGCTCCGAGCGAATTCCACATTTACACTACGCAAAAACTTTTTACTCCCGAAGATGGAATCTTAACCGACGTTCAGGATGAAACTGAAGCGGGAATCCCCTACAATTTTGCCTTAATGCAAAATTACCCTAACCCGTTCAATCCAACGACGATAATCAGTTACGTCATTGCGAGGAGTGAAGCGACGCGGCAATCTGTAGATTTATTAGTCCAACTAAAAGTTTACGACATTCTCGGAAGAAAAGTAGCCACACTCGTAAACAAAAAACAAACGCCGGGTAAATATTCCGTTAAATTTGATGCAAGTAATTTAAGCTCGGGAATTTATTTCTATACATTGCGCGCCGGAGAATTTACCGCAACAAAGAAAATGATTTTGATGAAATAATTTTGTATTTTTAATATTAAGTAGGAACAACTTCTGTGTTGTTCCTACTTAATATAATTGTATAGTAATACCAAAAGGGGTATAATAATGAGGATTTTATTTCTTTCTTTTCTATTGCTACTCGTCTCTTTCCCGACTCGCGCCCAGTTTAGCGAAGTAAAAAGAGTTTTACAGTCTAAACAGTATAACGCTCATAACAGTTGGGATACTTATCTTCTGGTAAATGGAAATACAAAATTCGGAATAGGAAGCAACGGAATTATTGCGGATGTCTATCCTTATCTAGTCTCTTACGACGGAGTCCGAGTAATATACAGCGCGGGATTTATGATGTCCGGAAAAACAAACGGTGAAATTTGGTCAAACGCAATGGCTACTTCGAAAAGAATCGAAGATTACGTAAGCGGAACAATAGGCGATACATCAACTGCGGTTTATGTCGTAAAATCATCCGATCCGCCATTTGGCGAATCTTGGCAAACTTGGAGCGACGCCGTAGCAAGAGGCGCTTATTTTTACGACGGCGACGGCGATGGCGTTTACAATCCTGTTGATTTAAACGGAAACGGACAATGGGATAAGAACGAAGATTGTCCCGACATATTGGGCGACGTAACAGTTTGGACGGTTTATAACGACGGAGTTCCTTCGGAAGACAGAGCGTTTACCGACGTTTCTCCGCAAGGAATTGAAATTCGTCAAACTGTTTGGACAAAATACGGCGAAGATTATAATAAAAATGTTTATTACATACGTTACTCAATTGTGAACAGAGGAACGGTTGGGGACACGCTGAAAGACGTATATTTCGGACTTTGGACGGATAACGACGTAGGCTACTACTTAGATGATTTGCTCGGCTGTTCAATTCCTACGAGAAGCGGATATACATATAATTCCGGGAATGATGAGTATTTTGGAGGAAGCGCGCCCGTTGTAATGACGACGTTATTGCAAGGTCCGTACAGATACACCGGAAATCCCGACGACGAAGCGACAAATAATATGGGCGACATCTTGGGAGTTCGTCGCATAAGCGGAGCGGTGAACGACACCATGACTTCATTTAAACAATTTTTTCAACCTCAGTGGGGAGACCCGGACCCACTTACAAAAGAACAGATGAGATATTTTTTATTAGGATTAAATGTAAACGGGCAATTAATTGATCCTTGTAATTGGGTTTTTGGCGAGATTTTTGGCGAAAATTGTTCCTCGTTCGACAAACATTTTATATATTCAGGCAATCCTTATGACTCAACAGGTTGGATTAACACTTTCCCATGGGACCAAGCACAAATGCTAAATACCGGTCCGTTTGATTTAGTTAAAGACCAACCAATAGATATTATCGCGGCATATCATTTTTCGAAAGGCGAAACCAGTTTGCAATCGGTTGCGCTCGGTTTGGAAAAAGCGCAAGAATTGATAAACAATTTCTTTCCGGATAGCAGTAACGGAAACGAAAATGATTTACCTAAAGAATTTAAGCTCGAACAAAATTATCCAAATCCGTTTTCCGCCAAAGGCGGACAGACAACCAACATAACTTACGTCATTGCGAGGAGAGCAACGACGCGGCAATCTCCTGAATTGTCTGTCCAATTAACAGTTTACGACATTCTCGGAAGAAAAGTAGCCACACTCGTAAATAAAAAACAAGCGCCGGGCAAATATTACGTTAAATTTGACGCAAGTAAATTAAGCTCGGGAGTTTATTTCTACACATTACGCGCCGGAGAATTTACCGCAACAAAGAAGATGATTTTGCTGAAATAACCTTACGCAAAAAACTAATTCGAAAAGCCCGGCATATTGTCGGGCTTTTTTAACCCAAAATTGTCATTAGAATTTTTTCTAATCTAAAATTTTTAAGAAAAAGATTATTTTTTGTAACGTAGATTGCTTGCAATCTGCGAAAAAACAGCTTAACTCTAAATTGCACCCACAGTCCGCCTAAGGCGAACTGTGCTACAAATAGAACGAGTAAGATTTTCTTACATGGTTTTTTGTCTAAAATTAACAGCTTGGCAGTTAGTTAACCTGTTGTTCTTTAATAACTTAAGTCAACTTTTTCCTAATGGCAGTCATT
>JALWEC010000268.1 GCA_027036655.1 Melioribacteraceae bacterium | reverse complement strand
TATTTACTCCTTTGGGGGTGCCGGTATAAACTAAATCTCCTTTTTCCAAAGTCATTTTCGATGAAATATATTTTACTATTTCAACAGGAGAGAAAATCATCTTGTCGAGAGTTGAATCTTGACGGTCTTCATTATTGACTTTCAGAGTAATCTTCTCATCTCCCTTAAAATCAATGTTTTCGGCGCTTACAAAATCGGAAACCGCCGCCGCGCCGTCAAAACATTTGGCAAGCGTCCACGGATAACCTTTCCTTTTCAGCTCGGTTTGAATATCCCGCAAAGTCATATCCAAACCGACAGCGTAACCTGCAATTACATTCTTTGCCGTTTCGTCGTCGGCGTTCTTAACTGTTTCTCCAATCAGCAGAACCAATTCCACTTCGTGGTGCATTTCGTCGGAGTAGTCGGGATGAACAATTACGTCTCCGTTAAAAATTAAGTTTGAAGGAGGTTTAAGGAAAATCAGAGGAAATTCCGGAACTTCATTTCCGAGTTCTTCGGCGTGCGCAACATAGTTGCGCCCCACGCAGACAATCTTTCCTACTTCATATTCTTTCTTTTCATTATTAACGTTCAGAATAACTTTTTTCATTTTTCCTTCCTATCAAGTATCGATATTTTTTATTTAATCTTTTTTCCCAAACTCAATTTCAACTTTTGCAATTCTGACTCTGTAATTTTTATAAAATTTTTCTTTTCCCAATTCAACTGCGGAAATATGCTCGATATCGTTTTTCCATTTTTCAATTGAATCCAAATCTTTCCAATATGAAACAGTTATTCCAATTTCATTACGAGCCGACTCAAGCCCCAAAAATCCTTCTTGTTTCTGAGCTTTGGCGACAAGTTTAGCCGCCATTTCGGAGTATTCGTGATATCCTTCGTTTTTTACGGATGTAAAGATGACGGCATAATAGGGAACTTCCGGCGTTTTTGCAATCATTTCCATTTTATCTTCTCCCGTTCTTTATGTTTTCTGCTTTTTCTTCTTTGCGGCCGGGAATAAGATGTTGTTCAAAATCAATCTGTACCCGGGAGAATTTTTGTGCAGACTCAAATCGGTCGGAGGATCTCCAACGGCATGACGATAATCTTCGGGGTCGTGCCCGCCGTAAAATGTAAAAGTTCCTCGCCCGTAATTGCCGTGAATATATTTTACCTGATCCGTTCCTTCGCGTTTGCCGAGAATCACAACTGATTTTTTTATCAACTCTTCGCGGAACATTGTCGTCTGTCCCATAAAGCCGTGAATAACGTTTACGTGATCCTGCGTAAGCATTGTAGGAACGGGATCGTACTTTGCGGAAAAATCAAAAAGTGTGAAGTAATCATTCTTTTCCGGTCCGATTTCCTGAGGCGAGATGTCGATGTTGCTGAACTCATAAACATAGGGATTCATCTCCAATTTAAAATTGGTAAAAGCAAGTGTGTTGCCGAAGTCCAACTTCTTCTGAGCGTCGGGATCGGGCGGGTCTCCGTCGTACATCCAGTCAACAATATCAACGTTATGCGCCGCGAGAGCGATGTCGTATGTGTCTGTTGCGGAGCACATTGCAAATAAAAATCCGCCGGCGCCGACAAACCTTTTGATTGTTTCCGCAACCGCTTTTTCCATCTCCGAAACTTTTTTGAATCCCATTTTTTTTGCTTCGGTTTCATAAAGGTTTTGCCGCTCAATGTACCATTGCGCATTGCGAAAGCTTGCGTAGAACTTTCCGTACTGTCCGGTAAAATCTTCGTGATGAAGATGGAGCCAATCGTATTCGGAAAGTTTCCCGCCGAGAATATCGTCAATCCAAATTTTATCGTAGGGCACTTCGGCATACTCCAGCGCAAGCGTTACCGCGTCGTCCCACGGCTGAAAATTCGGCGGAACGTAAACTGCGATTTTCGGAGCTTTCTCCAAACGGACCACATCCATATTCTGGTCTTCGCTCTGTACGAATGCGTAAAGATCAACTGTTTGGCTTTGATTAAGCGTCGTAAACGCTACGCCCTTTATTCGGCAAGTGTTTGCGAGTTTATCGGAATAATCGAAAAGGAATGAGCCTCCTTTGTAATTCAGTAGCCAATCCGCTTTCCCACCTTCTTCCAAATAATTAAAAGTTATTCCGTACGCCTTCAGATGATCGGTCTGCTTCAAGTCCATATTTATCAGTAACTTCGTTTGCCCGATTAATATAAAATTCAAAAGCAATATTGCGGCAAATAATTTCATCGTTAACTATTAACGCTCAGTTTAAGCGAATCCAAATCTTTGAGTCCGTTTCCCGTAATCAGCAGCAAGTTTCTTTTCCCGAAAATTTTATCATCTTTGCTTAAACAGAGCCAGCCGGCAAAAGTTGCAGCGGAAGATGGCTCGCTTAAAATTCCGAAATTCACGGCGATTAATTTTTGCGCGTTTAAAATCTCCTCATCGGAAACAACAACCGCATCCCCGCCGCTCAGCTTAACCGATTCGGCCGCCATATATAAATTGCGAGGCGCGCCCGCGGAAATACTGTCGGCAACAGTGCTTGCCGGTTCGTAACTAAACTCGCCCGTTTGAATATAACGCGCAACTGCGGCGCTTCCTTCGGCTTGAACCGCAATCAAGCGGGGAAATTTTTCGATTAGTCCAAGCTCCTTTAATTCTTCAAAGCCTTTGAATAATCCGGAGATTATGACGCCATCTCCCACAGGAACAAAAATATTGTCGGGAAGATTCCCCTTAGTAGAAATAAAGATATCGTAAGCGGCTGTTTTCTTTCCTTCAACCGTCAGAGGGTTGTAAGCCGTGTTCCGGTTGTACCAGTTGTTTTTTAAGCTTTCTTCCAAACACGTATCGAATGCGAAATCGTAATCTCCGTTTACCACAACGATGTCGGAGCCGTAAGCTTCAATCTGAATTCTTTTGGCGTCGGGAATATTTTCAGGCACATAAACGCGCGATTTCAAACCGAGTCGGGCGGCAATGCCCGCAAGGGAAGAACCGGCGTTTCCGGTTGACGCCGCGGCTATTACGTCAATCCCAAGCTCAATCGCTTTAAGCGCAACCAAGCTTGAAGCTCTGTCCTTGTACGAAAGCGTAGGATTACGAGTTTCATCCTGAATTAATATTTCGTTATCATCATAAATGTATTTTGTGAGCTGCCGCTCAGGCAAAGCAAGCCGGTTTAAGAAATCTTCGGAAAAATCGGAAATACCGAGAGGCAGAAGTTCGGGATATTGCCAAAACTTTCCCGGCTGGAGCGAAAGTAATTTTTCTTTAGTAAACGTCTTCCCAATCTCGGCGTAATCGTAAACTACTTTTAAGACTCCCGTAAGAGGCTGATTTCTTTCCGCCGAGCCGCACTTCGGACAAAGGTAAATAAACTCGTTTTCAATTTTTTCGGCGGCGTACTCAGCGCCGCAGTTTGAACATTTGTAATAATAATTTTTCATATTTCCCGCAATTTTTTCAATTATTCATAGGAACGGTTCATCGTCCGAAAACCGGACAAAT
>JALWEC010000267.1 GCA_027036655.1 Melioribacteraceae bacterium | reverse complement strand
GATATTCCCATTGGAATCAGAAATTCTTCAAGCAAAATTTCTCCGGGATGAATAGGTTTAATTTTATTTTTCATTTTAAATCCTTAATGATAATCGATTATGCTAACTTTATGCGCATTGCCGGAATCCCACTCGAATATAATTCTCCATTGATTATTTATTCTGACACTATATTTCCCGGATAACTCTCCGGATAATTCTTCAAGCCTGTTCCCGGGTGGAATTTTTTAAATCGGAAAATAATTTCTGATAAGATTACTTTATACCATTAATTAGATTTCTCTATGTTATTGCTAACCCACGACTTAAGTCGTGGGTTAATATAATACTCATTGTACATTGCAACCGTTTCAACGGTTTTTAGACCTTTCTCTAGTGGACTCATCAATTTGTTTTAATAAAACATTAACTGCGGCTTTTAACTGTTCGTCGCGTCCTTTAACTTTTCCGTCGGGAGAGTTTTCAACGATAATATCCGGAACAGCCGGTCCCCATTCCATATTTTCGTTGGTTTTGTAAACATACCAAGCTCTGAAGGGAAGCCGTACATACGAGCCGTCCATTAATCCCACGCCTCCGGTTGAAATTACCGCGCCGAAAGTGGGCTGACCGACAAGCGTCCCGATTCCCAGAGTTTTGTACGCGTGCGAAAAAATTTCGGCGTTGGAGTAACTGTTCTCATTGCAAAGCGCGACCGATTTTTTTGTCCATGCCGAGTAGGGAAGTCTTTCGCCGAGCGGATAATACTGCCGGAATTTCAAATGGTCTTTCTTTAAGTTTTTTGCCGCGCCGCGCGGAATCGTGTAAGCGTGCTGTTTGTAATTCAAAACAGTCATCAGGTAATCGGTAGTCCAGCCGCCGCCGTTGTAGCGAACGTCAATTACCAATCCTTCTTTTCCGTATCCCGCGGCTGTTAAGTCCCGCTCAAACTTTTCAAAACTGTCCCAGCCCATCGCCTTGATGTGTAAGTATCCCAATCTTCCGTTGGAATATTTGTCGGTGAGTTCGCGCTCTTTTTTTACCCATTCGTTGTACAGCTGATCGCGCAGACTGTTTGTCGGACGGATTACAACGTCTCTTTCCCCGTCGTCATTCTTTACTTTCAGAAGAGTTCTTTCGCCGACCGTTCCGTTAAGAAGAGAATAGAAGTTAGTCTTATCGTCAATTTTTTCGCCATTAACTTCTTCGATTATGTCGCCGACATACAAACGGCTGAAATCCTTATCGGCGGGGGAATCGTAAACGACGTGCGTAATTTTTACTCCGTTGCCGTCCGGCACAACTTCCAGTCCGATTAGTCCGGTTGTTTCCTTTTCTATTTTCGGTCTGTCTTCGCCGTAAAGTCCCATGTGGCTTGCGTTAAGTTGTCCGAGCATTACGTTAACCATATCTCTGAAATCATGTTTTGTGGAGGCTTTCATAGCGAGCGGTTCATATTTTTTTCGGAGGGCGTCCCAATTCTTTCCGTGAAAATTCGGGTCGTAAAATCCTTCGTTTAACGCTCTCCAAGCTTCGTCAAAAACTTGCTTCTTTTCTTTTGCAAAATCAATTTTATATTTTGCTTTGAACGCGATAGTTGAAAGTTTTGAGCTCCCTTCCTTTAATTTTGCGAGTCTGCCTCCTTTTACCTTCATAAATATCGATTTGCTTTTTACGGAATTTATCATCTGCGAAGGGGATTTTCCTCCTTTTGTAATTTGCTTTGTCTTTGTTCCGTCCCATTTTATTGAGAACAAATCCCGTCCTTTTGCCGTTGGAGTTTGCGATGAAAAATAAATTGTTTTTCCGTCGTTCGAGGCAACCGGATTGAACTCGTCTCCCGGCATGTTTGTTAAATGAACAAGGCGATTATAAATCCCGTCCAAATCAATTTTTATCGGTTTTACTTCGCTCTTATTTTTTTTCTTCCCTTTTTTCTTATGAGGGTTAAACGACGCCAAGTCTTCGCTGAACTCCCAATCGCTTTTTGTCTTTTCCCAATCGGCTTTCCTCAACCATGCGAACCAAATGTCGTTGTCCTTGCTTCTTTCCGAAACGAACATCAGCTTGCTTCCGTCCGGGCTCCACATCGGCTGCGAATCGACTTTCGGGTGCATCGAAACATTTACCGGTTTTACTTTTCCGTCCGCGGACTGGATAAAAACATCCGTGTTAAAATACAGGTCGTCAATTGCGTATGCAAGCCAGCGGCTATCGGGACTCCAGACGACATCCTGCGGCGTTGCCCAGCCGTTAAGCAAAGTGCGCGAATTTTCCATTTCGCCGTTTTTATCGATGTCGGCGACTACTAATTTTCCTCTTCCCACTATGTAAGCGATTTTTTTACCGTCGGGTGATATTTTCGGAGCGGATTCTTCCTCCTTTGTATCCGTCAGTTTTTTTGTCTCAAACTGTAAAGCAAAAAGGAGAACAGGCTGATTTTTTTCCGCGGACTTAAGCAGATACAAATCTCTTTCGCCCGCTCTGTCGGAGACGAAAACTAAAGTTGTATCGTTTAACCACTGAGGATTTTCGTCCCGCGCCGGATTTTGAGTTACGTTCACGGTTCTCCTTTTTTTAGGCGAGTTCTCCGTAACGAATATTTCTCCGTGAATCACGAACGCGGTCATTTTTCCATCGGGAGAAACCGCAAACTCTTCGGCGGAAGAACTTTGAGTTTTGCTTTCGTACGGAGCAAATCTGAAGTCCGGAGAAATTTTAACGTTGATTTTATTGGCTTTCAGCGTTTCGGTATTCAGAGAATAGATGTCGGTAAATCTTTCAAAAACTAATGTTTTTCCGTTGCTGCTTATGTTAAGATAGCGAATGCCTCCATCCTTAAAATTTGTGATTTGTTTTTCCGTCGGGATTTTGTCGCCCTTGATTGAAATTTCATAAATATTATACACGCCGTTTCTTGAACCGATAAAATAAATTTCGCCGTTGTTTTTCCATCGCGGATAAAAATCGTTTCCTTTGGCGGTTGTCAACTTTCTGAACGTATCTTCTTTGGTATCGTAAAGCCAAACGTCTTTGTTGGCGGGACCTTCGTAAGCTTCGCGTTCGATTCTGCAAGCTCCTCTTACGAACGCTATGTATCTTCCGTCCGGAGATTGAACGGGCATTTCTCCGACGCTGTTTAACGTGCGAACCGGAGTTCCGCCGTTTGGCGAAGCTTTGTAAATTTCATGCTGCCATTCTATTTGTCTGAAATTTCTTGCCGTTGTGAAAAGGAGTTCGCCGTTCCGGCTCCAATCGTTTAGGTAGTCTTGTGCGGAGTGATATGTAATTCTTTTAACATTTCCCCCGTTTTCATCCATAGTAAAAACATCGTAACTGCCGAAGCGGTTGCTTGAAAAAGCAATCTTGCTTCCCGTATTATTCCACATCGGATAATAGTCGTAGCCCTTGTTTATTGTTAGTCTGATTGGATTGTTTCCGTTAATATCGGATTTCCAAATGTCGCCTTGATATGAAAATGCAATTTTACTGCCGTCGTAATTTACCGCCGGGAAC
>JALWEC010000266.1 GCA_027036655.1 Melioribacteraceae bacterium | reverse complement strand
CCATTGCATCCGGCAGCCAAACATGGAGAGGGAACTGAGCCGACTTACCGACGGCGCCCATAAACAGAAGTATTCCAGCGGCTGTAAGCCAAGCTTCGCTACCGAACGGAATGTGTCCCAATCCTATTTGTGCAAAAATTGTATCAAACTTGAATGTATGGTAATTGGTAAAGAGAATTAAAATTCCGAGCCACATTCCCATATCGCCGACTCTGTTTACAAGAAATGCTTTTTTCCCTGCGTTAGCGGCGGAATCTTTTTCGTACCAGAAGCCGATTAAGAGATAAGAGGATAATCCCACTAATTCCCAGAAGATATAAAGCATCAAAAAGTTATCGGTTAAAACGATTCCCAGCATTGAGAATGTGAAAATTCCCAAATAAGAATAGTAGCGTGAAAAACGCGAATCGCCTTTCATATATTCGGTAGAATAGACGTGAACCAAAAAACTAATCAGATTAACGACAAAGAGCATCATAACCGTAATATTCGTAAGCTCAATTCCCAAATCGATATTCAACTGACCGATTCCCGGAATATTGCCGAAACTGAACCATGTAGCGTCCATTGCTATTTTCTGATTGGCGAAAACAAAGAGTTTTTCGTAAGCTACGTAAAGAGTCAGAAGCAAATTGGCGGATAAAATGCCAATTTCAAAATTATATAACTTTGAGAACCTTTTTCCGAACAATAATACCGTAATAAAACCTATTAACGGCAGAAACAGTATTATCAGAGACAATGTAATTAAATTAGAACCAGGCATAATTTCCTATTCTTTAAGTTTATTAACTTCATCAACATTAATATGAGAATACGTTTTGAATAAATTAAGCACAATTGCAAGCGCAACCGCAGCTTCGGCGGCAGCCAAAATAATTACAACAAGTGAAACTATTTGTCCGCTTATGCCGTAATTGCCAAAGTGAGCAAACGCAATAAAATTGATGTTTGCCGAATTGAGAACAAGCTCGATTCCCATCATTACCATGATTGCGTTTTTTCTAACTACAATGGCGTAAATTCCGAGCGAAAACAAAATTGCGCTCAAAATAAGAAAATGTGTTAATCCGACATGAGCCAATGTTTACCTCTCCTTATTATCATTTCTTGCCAATGTTGCGGCTCCGATAAGAGCAATTAAAAGTACAATGGCAAGTATTTCAAATATTATTGAATAATGAACAAGCAGCGTCTTTCCCAATTCAAAAACAGTTGTGTTTGGGAAAGTCGGGTCGGCGGTAACCCAATTGGTTTCCGTCATTACAAAAATTAAAAATGCGGCAAAAATACCCACTATTACTATCGATGGAATTATGTAGGAATTTTCTCTCCTAATATCAACGCTGTAAACTTTATTCGTAAGCATAATACCAAAGAGAAGTAGAATTAAAATTCCGCCTACGTAAACCATCAGCTGAGTTACACCGATAAAATCAGCTCCGAGAAGAATGTAAATTCCCGCTACGCCGAGAAAAGTAAAAAGGAGCGAATATGCCGCGCGCACAATATTTTTGGAGCCGACGACTATTGCCGCCGAAACTACAACCGTTAGCGCAATTAGATAAAATATTATATCGTAAAGTTCCATTTCTTAACTGTCTTTTTCTTCTGAAGAGGGTTTATTATCGTTATCTTTTTTTTCAGATTCTTGTTTTGCCTTGGCTTCAGCCGCAGCTTTAGCTTTTGCGGCAGCGGCTTTTTCAGCCGCTTTCTTTTCCATAAATTTTGCATAATTTTCTTCTTTTTCTTTCACTTCCGACAGAGTAAGATTAGAGAAATTATAAAGAAGTTTTTCCCTTTCATATTCCGAAAACTCAAAAACTTTTGTCATCGTAATACATTCGGTAGGGCAGGGAAATACGCACAACTGGCAATACATACATTTTGCAAAATCAATATTAAACTGAGTAACCCAAAGCGCTTTTTTTGTACCTTTGGAAGTTAAACCCAATTCGTCCGTAGGAAGCGCCTTAACCGTTTTAATATCGATACAATCAACGGGGCACGCTCTTTGGCACTGCATACAGCCGATACAATCGTCGATATTTACATATAGGCGGTTTCTTGCTCTGTCGGGAATCGGTCTGTGTTCATCCGGATACTGAATAGTTACGGATGGAATGAAAAGATGTTTCCATGTAACTTTCATCCCGATAAAAATCGTCCAGAGAGCATCCCATGTATTTTTTAAGTATTTTTTCATTTTTCTTTATTCAACTATAATAATGTGATAATTCCAACAATAATTAAATTTACTACCGCGTAAGGGATTAAATATTTCCAGCAAATAACCATAAGCTGATCGACGCGCACTCTGGGAAGCGTCCATCTCAGCCACATTTGTACGAATACCAGCGCCGTTCCTTTGAAGGCGAACCAGAAAAATTGTTCAACGGGAATCAGCCAATCAATACCGAGAGAATGCCCGAGATATCCGATTGGGGAATGGAAACCTCCGAGAAACAGAGTAACGGCGATAGCGGAAACAGCGAACATATTTGCATATTCAGCGAGGAAGAAAAATGCGAACTTCATTCCCGAATACTCAGTGTGATAACCTGAAACCAATTCCGATTCGGCTTCCGGTAAATCAAAAGGCGTTCTGTTAACCTCGGCAAGCGAACTGATGTAATAAATCAGAAAAGTGATAATCATAAAGGGAATCAAAAGGAATTTTACTATTCCCGTTTCAGGTCCGCCAAGAATCCACCAATTCCAAAAGTGAGCCGTTTGCATATCGCTGATTTTCATCAAACTCAATGTGCCGGAAACCATAACCATAGTAAGAATGGCAATCGCGGTCGGAATTTCGTAGCTTACAATCTGAGCGGCTGTACGCATTGCTCCGTAAAGGGAATATTTGTTGTCCGACGCCCAACCAGCAAGAAGCAAACCTGCTACAACCAAACCGGAAACTGCGGTTATATAGTAAATTCCGATAGCGGTGGAACTGCCGACATATATTCCGGCAAAAGGAATTGCGGCAAAAGCGGCGTAAGTACCGAGAAAAGTAAGCAGAGGAGCGAGATTGAATAACGGTCTGTCGGCTCCTTCCGGTACAATATCCTCTTTTTGCAAAAGTTTTAGCATATCTGCCAAAGTTTGAATAATTCCGTGCCAGCCGACTCGCATCGGACCGAGACGATCCTGCATGTGAGCGGAAACTTTTCGTTCTGCTAAAACCGCAAATAGTACGAATGTTAAAACGAATATCAAAGGCAACGAAGCCGCAATAACATAAGCTACTATTTGATTACCGAGTAAATTAGTTAATAAATCGTACATTATCTGTCTATTTCTCCAAGAACGATGTCTAAACTTCCTAAAATTGCAATTAAGTCCGCAACAAGGTATCCTTTGCTCAATTCGCCGAGAACCGACAAGTTAACAAAGGAAGGAGGACGAACCTTAACCCTGAACGGATTGTTTTTGCCGTCGCTGAGAATGAAGAATCCCAATTCGCCTTTCGGATTTTCAGCGCGAACATATACGTGTGTCTT
>JALWEC010000265.1 GCA_027036655.1 Melioribacteraceae bacterium | reverse complement strand
ATCGACAACCGTATAGCCCGCAAGCTCCGCTTTCTCTTTTTCCGATTCGGAAATCCAGTACGCGTCCAAACCGAAAGCGGGATCGCGCGTTGGAACACCGCTGACATCCCCGTCAACCAATCCCGGATTCATCGCGAGATATCTGTCGCTGAATATCTCATACTTTGAAACAATATTCCCCTTAATTTTAATTATATATTCATTCGGATTAAGCTGCAGATTATCGCGAACCCTAACGGGCGGAACCAGAACACCGTATTCAAGGGCGATATATTTTCTTGTGGAAGAAATCTTCTGAAACAAATTTCCGCCGAGATTTTCATCAACGAGCGAAATTAATCCGTACCCGATTTCAATTTCTATCGGATCAACCTGAAGGTATTCTTCAACCTTTTCCTCCGGTTCTTCCGTCTCTTCTTCCTCATCGATAATTTCTTCGATTTGTTCCTCATTCTTCTTTTTATTCACAAAGAATGAAGCCGCTCCGCCTGAAAGTCCGACGAACAAAAACGGCAAAGTCGGCATTCCCGGGATAAACGCAAAGAGGAAGACAGCCGCGGCAACAACTCCGAGCACACGCGGATTGCTGAACATCTGCAATTTGAATTTGGAATCCATCGAGCTGTCGTCGGAATCTTTTGTTACTACCATTCCGGTGGAAACCGAGATAATCAAAGCCGGTATCTGAGAAACAAGTCCGTCGCCGATCGTTAGTATTGTGTACGTATGCAGCGCGTCGGTTATCGGCATTCCAAGCTGCATCACGCCGATAACAAGTCCGCCGATAATATTAATTGAAGTAATAATCAATCCGGCAATCGCATCCCCTTTTACGAACTTACTTGCTCCGTCCATTGCTCCGAAAAACTCGGCTTCACGCCTTATTTGGTCTCTTCGTTCTCTCGCCTGATCTTCGTTTATCAATCCGCTGTTAAGGTCGGCGTCAATCGCCATCTGCTTGCCGGGCATGGCGTCCAAAGTAAATCTTGCCGCCACTTCGGAAATACGCGTGGCGCCTTTAACGATTACGATAAACTCAATAATCAAAAGAATTAAGAAAATGATAAAACCGACGACATAACTTCCGCCTACAACAAACGAACCGAATGTTTCGATAATTTTTCCGGCGTAGCCGTTTAGCAGAATTAAACGGGTGGAGCTGATGTTCAGTCCGAGCCGAAAAAGAGTCAGAATAAGCAAAAGTCCGGGGAAAATGGATAAATCGAGAGGACGTTTTATGTAAATCGAAACGACCAGCACCAAAAGCGCGAGCGATATATTAATCGAGAGAAGAAAATCAAGGATAAACGGAGGAAGAGGCAATATCATCAGAGATAATATTAACAGAACTCCGAAAGCAAAAACTATATCCGTATTTTCAAAAAATTTCTTCATCAGTTATACGATTGATTTTTTCTTCTTGTTTTTAAGTTTAAATACATACGCCAAAACTTCGGCGACCGCTTTAAATAATGTCGCAGGAATTTCCTCCCCGACCTCACAAGACTTATACAAAGCCCGTGCCAACATTACGTTCTCGTGCAACGGCACCCCGTTTTCCTTGGCAATCTCCTTAATTTTTTGGGCAACTCTGTCGGCGCCTTTTGCGACAACCTTAGGAGCGCCTTGCGAACCCATCTCATATTTCAGCGCCACGGCAAAGTGCGTAGGGTTGGTAATCACTACATCCGCTGTCGGGACATCCGCCATCATTCTTCGCTGAGCTATTTCCATCTGTTTGGATTTTATTCTTCCTTTCGTGTGAGGATCGCCCTCGGTGTTTTTATTTTCCTCCTTTACTTCTTGTTTTGTCATCTTCATATCTTCTTTGAACTTATGCTTCTGATAAACAAAATCCGCGGCTGCAATAACGAGATAAACTGCGGAAATTTCCCATAAAAAGGAGCTGATATTATCAGTCATATAAGTAACGATTTCCGGGATAGATAATCTTACGAGATTGACGGAATTAAGAATTAAATCGGAAAGAAGCCAATAGGAAACCATCCCGACAACAACTACCTTAATCAGGTTTTTTAATGATTCTACCAAAGGTTCGACAGAGAAAAACTTCGATTTAAATCCCTTCAGAGGATTTAATTTGGAGAACTTCGGCATAAGCGCCTTCGGGGAAAGGCGAACCCCGACTTGGCCAAATCCGACCGCAAGCGCAACTATGACCAAAACAATAAAAAAAGGAGCAAGCACTTTAAGATAAAAAAGCATTGTGCTAACAGCGTAAACCTGCAGTAAATCGGTGCTCAGAGTTAATTTATCGAGCGAACTGAAAATCATTATCGTCATCCGCGCAATATCTTTGCTGATCATCCCGCGAAAAAGATAGATAATAATTATCCCGAAAAAGAATATTCCGAGAGAATTGACCTCCATACTCTTAGGAGCCTGACCTTTATCCCGAGCATCGCTCAGTTTTTTCTCGGTTGGTTGTTCGGTCTTTTCCTGTCCGTCAGCTTCCTTTGCCATTTCCCACTCTTTTTATTGCGCCATTAATTTTAATAGTTCGTATAATTTATCTTCATAGCCGGATAGAATATCTCTGATTGAAAATGCAAATACCGGAATCATCAAAAACATTAAGAATAAGCCCAATCCCAGTTTAAGGGGAAGTAAAACAAAAAAGACTTGAAAGGAGGGACTTACTCTTGAAATTATTCCGCTGGCAACATGCACGAAAAAGAACGCCACAATTAACGGCGAAGCGATTTTTACCGATAACACAAATATTGCGGCGGAATATTTAATAAATAACTGCAGTACGGAACCGCTGAAGGTAAACTTCCCGAGCGGAATAAATTGGAACGAATATACAACGCTTTTGATAATATATTCATGCCCGCCTATAATCAGAAAAATTATTAAACCGAGGAAAACAAAAAGAACTCCCATAATATTATCCTGGTTCTGCGCGCTCGGGTCAAACATATTTGCCATCATCAATCCTATTTCGCGGCTGAGTAAATACCCCGCCAAGGATAACGCATAGAAAACAAAATTGAGCATAAATCCCATTATAACGCCGGTAATTATTTCCTTAATTCCCATGAAGAATAGGAGCGTCAAATTGTTTTGGAAATCGAAATTAAGCTTTGCCGGCGCCGTAAGAAAAACTATATACGTAATTGCAAGCGCAAGCAATAATCTCAGATATTTGGGCACCGCCTGGTTGCTGAAAATCGGAGCAATAAAAAACAGACTGACAATTCTCAGAAACATCAAAACGCCGACGACGAAATCCGAAACCAAAACGTTCATTATTTTACCACAGTTATCATCAGATCAAACACTTCTTTTGTAAAGGCAATCATTTTATGAGCCATAAAAGGAAGCATTAAAATCAATACTACAGCCGTAATAATTATTTTAGGAACGAAAGTAAGCGTCATCTCTTGAATTGAAGTTGCAGCCTGAAAAATTGAGATTAAAATTCCGACGATAAGCCCCGCGCCCAATACCGGGAGCAGTATTATCAGAACCGTATAAAATGCATCGGTTAACAAACTTATTACCAAATCGAGATTCATTGAAAACTCCTAACCAATGATGAAATAATTAAATCCCACCCGTTCACCAATATGAAGAGGAGAATTTTAAACGGCATCGATATTAATGTAGGCGGTAACATCATCATTCCCATTGACATTAAAATACTCGCGATAATCATATCCATCATCACAAAAGGAACAAAAAGGAAAAATCCTATCACAAAACCGGCTCGAAGTTCGCCTACGACAAATGCGGGAATCAGAACGTACGTCGGAAGTTCCTTTCTTGTCGCGGGTTTGTTCATGTGAGCCATCCCGAGAAATAGTTCAAGATCTTCATCCCGAACGTTACGAAACATAAAATCTCTTACCGGCTCCATTCCGGCAGTGTAAGCCGAATCGATTGAAATCTCCTTTGCCATGTACGGCTTGACGGCATCGTCGTAAACCTTATTCCAAGTCGGCGCCATAATATAAAAAGTTATGAAAAGCGCTATTCCCGCCAGCAACTGGTTGGGCGGACTCTGCATGGTACCGAGCGCCGTTTTCAGAAAATTGAAAACGATTATTATCCTCAAAAAGGATGTCGTCATAATCAGAATCGAAGGAGCGAGTGAGAGAACCGTTAAGAGAAGCAGCAGCTCCAAAGTTGTGGAAACGTTATCGGAACTGTTTCCGTTACCGAAAGTAATCCCGACATTGGGAAGAGTTATGGTTTGCCCTACTTTCTGTTTAGTGGCATTCTGCGCGTAATTTTCATTTGCGAATGCGAATAAAAAAAAAGCCGTTAATATTATAAAAATACTTTTCTTCATTTTTTCTTCAAGCTCTTTTTCAAGAAGTCCGCGAATCTCATATTTACTTCATCCGATTGCAGGGAATCATAATCTTTAATCGCTTCGGCGTCAGCTTTATCTAAAAGCGTAATGTTCGAATCGCTGATTCCGAGCACATAGTAGTTATCCAAAACTTTTACGACGGAAACGTACCGCTTCGGAAGAATCCCTTTAACCGCGACAACGGTAATCGGGATTTGATTACCTTTCCCTCCCTCGAACTTGAACATCATTTTTTTCATGAAATAGAGAACAACGTAAACCGAAGCAAGCAAAAGAACGAGAACAATAAAAATATATACTATATCGCCGCTGCTCACTGCTGAATGCCTTGTATTCTCTGTTCAGCCGAAACAAGGTTCGTAATTCTTATTCCGAAATGTTTATCTATTACGACAACTTCACCTTCGGCTATTTTTTTGTTGTTCACAAAAACGTCCACCGGTTCGCTGGCAAGTTTATCAAGCTCGATAACGTACCCGCGTTCCAAATCCAGAATATCTTTGATTTCCATTTTTGTTCTGCCCAATTCGATAAAAACATTCAGCTTTAAATCTTTCAGCATTGAAAGCTTATCGTTTCCGGCAATTGAGCTTGGCAAAGAGTCGTCGAATTCCGGAAAATCGGCTACGCTTCCTAAAATTTCGTCTCCCGACGAGGAGGAATCTCCGCCGCCTTCGCCGGCAATCTGACTTGCCAAATCGTCTAAGTTCTGACCGCCATTTTCAATATCGTCGCTCATTTATATCTCCTTGTCTTCAATTCTTTTTACTACTTTTATTGCTTTATTATCGTTTGAAATCCCCGGAACAGCTAAGAAATAGGGCTTCCCTTCCACCTTTGCAACTACTTCGGAGCCGACTTTATTTTCAAGAATGATAATGTCGCCTTTTTGTAGTTCCTGTACCTGCTCCAAAGTCAGCTGAGTTCTACCGAACTCTACGCTTACGTTCAATTTTGTCGCTTTCAACTGACCCGTTACGATTTCCCTCGCCGTCGTACCGAGATATTTTACCGGACGAATGGTCGATAAATTTTGGCTCGACAGTTTGGAAAGAATCGTGTCAAATGCGTAAGTGGCAAACGCCACATTCATCAGAAAAGAATCTTCCCCGATGAATATTTCAAATGTTATTAAAAGTACGCTTTCACTCTGTGATGTGATTTGGGCGAAATCTATATCAGGTTCAAACCGGTCCAAATCAAACTGAAAATTGTCGATTATCGACCAGGCTTTACCCAATTCGTTTAACACCCGTCCCACGATATCGCTTAAAACGCTCTGTTCAATCGGCGTAATCGCTTTGGATTGCTTGGTGTTTTCTCCGGTTCCTCCGAGCAGTCTGTCAACTAACGTAATCGCAAGTTCCGGACTAAATTCCAGAATGCCTCGGATGTCGGTATTCTTTATTTGGAAAATAAATAATGCAGCGGGATTGGAAACCGAAAGAACATACTCGCTGTAATAAATCTGGTCAACCGTAATAACATTTATATTAATTATAGTCTGCAGTTTGGACATCATATAAGAACTGAACGCTTCGGCAAAGTTCTCGTGGATATTCCTCAACGTTCTAAGCTGCAGCTTGGAAATTCTGTTCGGAAGACGAAAATCAAAGGGAACTATTTCCTTATCGACGGAAACTCCCTCTTCGACCTCGTCGCCGCTTTTCATATTCGATAGAAGTTCATCTATCTCTTGCTGTGATAGTACTTCAGCCATATTATTGCACTATAAATTTGTTGAAATAAATTTTAGTAATTTTTACGTCTCCGAGCTGAATCTTAAACTGGTCCATAAGCTGTTTTCTGATTTTATCCCTTGCACCAATCCGTAAAAGATCTTTCAATTTCCACTTCCTTAAGGTTGAGATAATAATGTCGTTGATAATAGGAGTTTTTTCCTGCAGCGCCGTAACCATTTCCTCTTTCGGAACATCCAGTCCGAGTGAAATAAGAAGCAACCTCATCCCTCCATCCGCAGGGTTAACGATTAAATCCTCGGTTTTGTAAATAAACTTCCCGGTTACAACCGAATCCTGAAACTCAAGATTATCCTGATTGACAAGCTCTTTTCCATCCTCAGGATTCTGCGGTTTTACTATAAAATTAACCACAACAAAATAAACGGCAACCAACTGCACAATATAAAGAGGAAGTCCTATTAAAATTACTTTAGGGCTTAATCCGCCGCCACCTTCTTTTTTTTCTTTATCTGCCATTATATACCTGTTTTTTTCTTAAACAGATACAATTGATATGCCATATTTTTTTGTCCGTTTTCATTACAAAAACATTGATTAGAAAAGTATCCCCGCGCATAGAATGGCTAATAATAAACAATTGAAGAAAAATAAAAAAAACGGGAGCCGAAACTCCCGTTATTTATTGTTAACTCTATGAAGGCTTTGTATAACCTAATTTATTTGTCAGTCTGATTCCGCCTTGGCGGGAGAAAAATCTCATAACCGATAATTATACCGAATTCAGAGATATTTCGGACGGCTTACATCTTCGCAGTGGCGAACTCAATATGACAAATTTAGGTTATGCAAAGGCCTTTATTATTTTATTTTTATCTTACAAGATTAGTAATTTCCTGAAGAATCGAATCGGAAACCGTTACAACGCGCGCGTTAGCCTGAAATCCTCTTTGCGCTACAATCATGTTTGTAAATTCCTGAGAAAGGTCAACGTTCGATTGTTCCAGCGCTCCCGACTGAATTGTCGTTCCGGTATTTTGCCCCGGTTCGCCTACCAACGGTTCGCCCGCATTTGCAGAAACCGAATACATGTTGTCGCCGATGCTTACCAGTCCGCCGTTGTTCTTGAATGTCGCAAGCAAAATCTGAGCTAATTTTTGCGATTGCCCGTTTGTAAATACGCCTACAATGTTGCCGTACTGGTCAATATTAATATTTGAAAGATTTGCGGATGCCGAACCATCCTGAGTTAATGCGGAAACAACAGAATCGGATGAAGTCTGCGTGATACCGTCAAATCCGCCGATTGCGCCAAAGTTTAATTTAATGTCTTGTCCGCTTGCGCCACCGGTTGGCGTAAAATGAATTGTAGGAGTGCTCGGCGACATCGAAAGTATCGAACCGTCCGTATCGAACTGAATTGAACCGCTCGAACTTGAATCGGTTAATGTTCCGCTTGACGCCGGAACGGATGCTTTCCAGTACCAGTTATTCGAGCTTGTTTTCGTAAATTTCAAAGTCAATGAATGGCTTGCGCCTAAGGAATCATATATTGTAACGGTGCCGGAAACAATAGTCGGCTCTCTGTTTTCATCAACCGTTGAACTCAAAGTATTTGAGCTTGCAAGCTGAGTAACGGCAGTCGGATCAAAATCAAAATCGATTCCCCTTGTGCTGTCGGAAATGTTTATCGGTGCGGCTGCGGCTCCGTCGATTGTACTCATTTTTCCATTCGAGTCAAATTGAACGGATTTTGTTGTCGGTCCTACAACGGCATTGCCGTTCGAATCGGTAAGTGAATAAGTCATATCGTAAGTATCGGATGCTGTTTTTTTATAAGTTACGGAGAAAGTATATTCATTTCCCCAATCGTCGTAAACCGTATTCGTATCGGTTGAAGAATCACCTACTGCCATTGCCGAATTCAGATTTCCGTTTTCAGTATAATTTTCACTCCGAGTGATTGTCGAGCTGCTCTTTAAGTTGCCTCCCCAGGTTACTTCGCTCGAAGCTACGGCAGGCAGCTTCATCTGCGTATCAATTTTGATATCTTCAAGATTATTGCCGGGAGGAATTGCGCCATCAGCCGTTGCGACTTTACCTTGCACAATTGCTCCGTTTTGCGGATTAACCAATTTGCCGTCCGCGTCAAAAACGAACGCTCCGGCGCGCGAGTAGAACTGCTCGCCGTTATTGTTAAGAACGAATAAACCGTTTCCCTGTAAAGCCAAATCCGTAGTTATTCCGGTTCTCTGAAATGTTCCTTGTCCCCAATTTCTGTCAATTGAGTTAATTTTCATTCCGAGACCTAATTGGAAAGTGTTTGTTCCGCCGGAGCCGGAAGTGGAGTTTGAACCGTAGCGAACTACTTGATTGAATGCGTCTGCAAAAGTTACTCTTGAACCTTTGTAACCAATTGAGTTTACATTTGCAATGTTGTTTCCAACAACGTCCATCATTGTTTGATGGTTTCTTAACCCGGAAACGCCCGAAAATAATGAATTAATTAATGACATCTTAACCTCCTAAGATTATTTTAATAAAATCGGATTCAGCGTCTGTCGGTCGGCTGAATCAAGGGCGTCCTCGAAGGTCCCGCCCGTTTACTTTAGTTAATTTTTTTTAATGAGCTATTACTACGCTGTCAATATTTGTAAATATGTTCTCTTCATCGGCAATCGGTACGGCTGTAACAACCGTGCGATTCGGAATATTAACGATAAACGCCGTATCGTTAAGCATAACCAATGAATCTTTTGCGCCTTTTTTCTCCGCCTTATCTACTGCGCTCTGCAATTTTTCCAACTGTGTGCTTGATAACGAGATATCCCGCGAGTCAAGCCGCTGAGCAGCATGTTTGGAGAATTTAACTTTTTCAAGTTCGCGCTGCAGTACCGAATCGAAAGCATCGTTTCCCTGAACGTTTTTCTTAGGGAGCGATTGTTCCGGACGTTCAATCGGCACAAACGGAACTTGAATTCCATTAATGAATCCTGCCATACTATCCTCCTAAAAATGAAAGATATTTGTGTTCTGCACTTTCCCCCGCATTTGAGGGACTGTCCAAAATTTCAATTACATCGGAGAGGTTAACTTCAGCGCCGTTTATAACGAAGAAAGTTCCTTTATCGGTAAACTTAACTCCGTCGATTGTTCCTACCTGATATGCGCTTGTTTCCAAATCATCTTCTCCATTCATTGCTTTGGCTTCAACTTCAAATGTGTAATCGCCATAACTTAATTTGTTACCTTCATTATCGGTAAAATCCCAAGAAAGTTTATGGTTTCCGCTCTCGCGGGGCAAATTTTCTATGGTTTTTACCAATGCACCGTTGCTGTCGTAAACATTTAACGTAACAGTCGATGCGGTCGCCGGCAGATTGTAGCCGATATCAACGCTATCCTGACCGTTAAAGGAAACTTTATTGTTTCCTATCTTAACTTGTTTCCCGATAAGCGTAGCGGACATTGTGTTGTTCACGGATTGAATCAGCTGATAATTTGCGTTAATACTGTCGCCCAGCGCTTTATTCATATTCTCAAGCTGTTCAACCGAGCTGAACTGCGCCAGCTGAGAAACATACTGAGTCGAATCCATCGGATTGAGCGGGTCCTGATATTTAAGCTGCTCAACCATCAGACGAAGGAAATCATCTTTCCCCAGTTTGCTTTTTCCGGGGTCCGGTTCATATCCCGTGCTTCCCACAAAATTTGATATATTGTTAATCATTTTATTTTAAATCCTTATGCTAAATATTCATAAGTATTGTACCCGAACGCTCTTGCTTTGCCGGCTTCATTTTCAGTCGCGTATTCTTCGAGATTGTTATATTTTCCTTTCCCTCTTTTATGATTTGAACCGTGCGAGTTCGAATCTTTGGTAAAAGGATTCTGCGATACGGAAACATTCACGGAAGAAAACTGCGCGCCGCCTTTTCCCATCTGGGCGTAAAGTTGACTTAAATTATTTTCAACAAATTGTTTCACCAAATGGTTCTCAACCTGAATATTTGCCTGCACGGCTTGGTTGTGCGTAACCGATAATGTAACTTTAACCTTACCCAATGTTTCCGGCTGTAGCTGGAGCGTTATGCTTTTTTCTTTTGCTTTTTCAATAATAGCCGTAAAGTTCCGAATCAATTCTTCTTTCGTCAGAGTTGAAGCGGTAAAACCGGCAAAAGGTTTATTTTGAGCAAAGCTTTCGCGCATAACATTCGGTGTATTTGTAGGAAGCGCGTCAACCTTTTCAATAAACGCCGTTCTGAAATTACTCTTGGCTTGAATTCCGCTCTTCCCGCTTCCCGAGGAATTCCATCCTTCCCTTTCTTTTCCGCTATTTTCGTTTGTGGAACTATTCGCGTCCTCTTTTCCCGAAGAAACTTTTGCAATGTCAGGCTCTTTACCGGAAAGCCCGTTTGCGGTCCGCGCGCCGCCGGTATGCGTCAATGCTTTCTCGCCGGAATTCCGGGCGTTTGAAATTTTTGCGCTTTCCTCCGAAAATAGTTTTACTACATTCTTCTCAAAACTCTCTATTGTTTCTTTAATCTTTTCCGTCTTAATTTCGTTCTGCGCGGTTTTGTTATTATTAACGGTTCGCGCTTCATCCTTAGCTCCGGAGATAATTTTACTTTTTTCTCCCAACGCCTTTTTCCCCGTGATTCCATCGGTCGATTTCAGCTTACTTACCAAAGCGTCGATAGTTTTGTTAATTTTACTAATCTTGCGAGAAGAAATTGCTTTGCCTAAAACCGGAGATAATTCCTTTTTCAAATCAAGGCTTAATTTTTCAATATCGCTTTTTCCACTACTCTCCGCAATTGGAAGTTCGTCCAAACCGGCAAGCATTTTCGTTAACTTGTCCGTTATTTCCGTCGGGAGTGTTTCACCTTTTTTAACCGACGACAAGCCCTTTGAAATCGAAGTTATTTCATTAACGAATTTCTCTTTTACGGGACTGTCGGATAACTCCGTAATTTGTGACATAACTTGATCTACTTTATTCGTTAAATCATCTTCCCCGAATTTATCCGAA
>JALWEC010000264.1 GCA_027036655.1 Melioribacteraceae bacterium | reverse complement strand
TAGTATATTTTTCGGCTATTTCTAAAACACGGCGGTAAAGAGCTTCAAAATCTTGAGTGGTCAACATCAAATCTGCAAGCGGGTCGCTATAGTGGGGATCAGCTCCGGCTTGCACTACAAGCGCGTCGGGACGGAACCACGATAACGCAGGGACAACGGCTTTTTCTATTACACTCATGTAAGATTCCCCTTCCGTAAAAGGCTGAAGCGGGACATTAAGTTTAAGAGATTTTCCCATTCCTTTCCCAAGTTCGTGAACCCAACCGGTTCCCGGGAATAAAAACTCACCGGTTTCATGAAGTGAAATTGTCATTACATGTTCATCCGTATAAAAAATTTCCTGGACGCCGTCGCCGTGGTGAACGTCCAAATCAAGGTAAGCAACGTTCCAGCCACGGTTAGTCATCTCCATAATTCCCAAAGCCAAATCATTGTAAAGGCAAAATCCGGCTGCGCTGTCGTAATGCGCGTGATGCAAACCGCCGCCGAGTTGCAAAACTCTTTTTGCTTTCCCTTCGAGCAGCAACTGCGCTCCGAGTTTTGTTCCTCCGCAAATGTATCTTGCTCCGAGAGCCATATCTTTAACAATAGGGTTATCTTGTGTGTCCAAACCATATTTATCAATATTCGGGACGGTTTCTCCGGCGCTTGCTTTTTCTACGGCTTCAATGTAATCCTTGGAGTGAATCTGTTCAAGTTCTTCCTTCGTTGCAGGTTCGGGAACTTCGGGAGTGTTCATTACGCCGAGTTCTTCGAGTAAATCAATAACCATTTCACTCCGCAAGGGACTAAAAGGATGTCCTTCGCCAAGATTATAGAGGGAATATTTCGGGTGGTAAATTACTTTGCACATGATATATGAGGGGGCCAAATGACTTCAATATTTTCTTTACAAATTTCAGACGCTAACGTTTTTATCTCCATTGTATTCACTCTCAAAACAAGGCGCGATTTGTCCTCGTTATCGGGATATGTTAAAATAGAATGAATATTGATTTTTCGTTCCGCTAATATCATCGCAATCTTGGCTAATTCTCCCGGTTTATTTGTTAATCGAACTTCCAATCGTCCCGAAGGTTTATGTACGCCTGTTAATTTAAGAAGAGCGTCAAGCAAATCGACAGCCGTAATTATTCCAACAAGTTTTTCATTCTCGAGAACCGGCAAACATCCTATTTTCTTTTCCCTCATTAACTGTGTAGCAACTTCAACGGGATTTGTAGGATAAGTTGTTTCAACCGGTGAAATCATAACCTCGCTTACTTTTGCGGAAGGGTCAAAAGGGGTTTTCGTAAGTCTGCTTGTTGCAAGTCGCAAATCTCTATCTGTAATTATCCCGACTAATGTTTCTTCTTCCAATACGGGCAAATGTCTGATGTGCTTCTCATTCATTAATCTGTAAGCATCGCAAAGAGTTGTTGAAGACTGCACCGTGTAAGGATTCTTATGCATTATTTCGTTAATTAACATCTTGTCTCCTTAATAATCTGGTCTTGATTTTGCGTTAACATTAAAAACCATTTTAATGTCTCCGGTGATTGTCGGTTTATCCGATTTAACGGCGGAAATTTCCAACTCCCATAACCACGGAAGTTCCTCAATCATCTGAGATATTTTCCCCAAAGTTTCCCAAACACCTTCATTATCATCAATATTAAAATCGTTCTTAATTTCCGAAATATCTCTATCGGTTAAAGGTGTTATTCGAGTAAGCGTCTTCCCTTTGCCATCTGAAACCTTTATAAGTGGTCCAAACAATTTATCGTTACGAACTTTTATAATTAAATTGTCTTGCTTATTCTCCGAAGATAACCCAATATTAAATTTTTCAAATATCTCCGAGGCTCTCTTTTCATCTGCATTTACGAAACCATTTTCAGCAGCGATTGAGTTAAGAATTTCTTGAGTCAAAAGTCTTGCTTCAGTTGCATCCACATCATCAAACCAAGCAATTTTACCAAGCGGCTGTTTTTTATACTCAACATATTTTACAACTTTGCCCAAAGCGCGAGCTGCTATTTCAGGGAATCGGAATGAAGGGAATTCCCGTCCGCCCGTTATAAATTCCGAATCCATTCTGATTGTGCCTGTCTCACCCATCAGACAGAGTAATACCGGTTTAAAAACATTAGTTTCCCGCTCCGCTTTGCAAACGCCACGTTTAATTGCTTCGGCAACAGGTTCTGTACTGCAAACTCCAACGCAGGCATAACCGACAAGAAGGGAATCAACTTCGTCATTGATTAATGCTTCGTAAACTTTTTCTTCATAATTATCGGCGTTGGTAAATGCGCCCAAATTAACCAAGCCGGGTCCTTTAATTTCGAGTCCGCTTGCTTCACTTGCATCTGCAAAAATCGTAGCCATTCCGGCAGAGTTTGCTATTATCGAAACGCCCTTCCCGTTGGGCAACGGCTGGCTTCCTATCACGAGCGCAATATCAAAAAGTTCATCGAGTGTTTCAGCTAAAATAGTTCCGGTTTGACTAAACAGAGCCTCCACTTCTCTTGTCCCGCCGGTAAGCTCTCCGCTTTTTTCTTCAGCGGCTTTGCGTCCGGCTGAGCTTTTTGCGCTCTTCACGCAGAGAATCGGTTTTTTGTGCGTCATCCTTCTTGCAATTCTGACAAACTTACGAGGATTACCGAAAGTTTCAAGATAAAGAATCGCCATTTTTGTGTTGGCATCTTCCATCCAATATTGGAGCAAATCATTTCCTGATACGTCGGCTCTGTTCCCCGCCGAAACAAAAGTTGTAAATCCAAGCCCTTTATCCATCGCATATTCAAGAATAACCAAGCCGAGCGCGGCTGAATGCGAGAAAAATCCCGCATTTCCGTTTTTGCCTAATCCCGGCGCAAGACTCGCGTTTAATCTCACTTCCATATCGGTATTTATTAAACCGAGGCAACTTGGGCCGAGAAGACGCACGCCGTTAGCCCTAACCAATTCCACAAGTTTCTTCTGCCGGATTTTCCCTTCCTCTCCGGCTTCGGCAAAACCTGCAGAAACAACAAGCAAACCTTTTGCTCCGTGTTTAATTGCTTTTTCTGAAACCTCAAGAACGTTATCCGCCGGAACGGAAATAACCGCCAAATCAATTTTTTCGGGAATATCTTTTATCGCAGAATATGCTTTAACTCCGTTAACGGAATCCGCTTCATGATTTACAGGGTAAACTGTCCCGGTAAATCCGTTATGCAAAATGTTTCTGAAAATCATATGCCCCAAAGATTCACGATCACGGGAAGCTCCGATTACAGCTATAACTTTCGGTCGCAGCAAAGGCATTAATGAATTTGCCACTGAAATCCTTTCTAATAATTCTGCACGGCGCCAGGTAGCCGCTCCACCTTTTACGGGAAGTTCGATATGCACGGTATCCGAACTCCAAACCTGATGCGACTGCAATCCCGAATTCTTAAAAACATGCAGCATCGGCTGATTTTCCGGGAGAACTTCGGCTTCCAATTCCACATATCCGTTTGCCGCCGCTAAGCCTGCTAATCGTT
>JALWEC010000263.1 GCA_027036655.1 Melioribacteraceae bacterium | reverse complement strand
TCGGTAAATTTATTAAAGCGTGAACATGTTCGGGATTAACATAATTTTGCTTAAGAAAAATTCCTTTTTCTCTGGAATAAGTTTTCAAATGGGAGGATAATTCTTTCCTAAATTCTTTATCTATTAATGATTGTTCTCTGTTATGCGTACTCCAAATAAAGTGTATCCAAATTTTGGTATATGAGCGTGTTGACATTGTATCCCCCAGTTAATTTATTTTTATAAAATTATTGATTTTTATATATTGGATGCAATTATTGAAATCAACAAATAAACATTTTATGTGAATCTAATTATTTATAAAGAATCTCCTAAGCTCTATATCATAGACCTTAGGAGATTTTATTCTTTAGTTTATTTTCAAGACAATGCTTTCTTGAAAGAAAGATTTACAATAAACTCTTATTTCTTCGGTATTTCCAATCCGACGAAACGCTTGTTGCCGTCTGGATAAATAACCTGCAGTAAAACTGCGCTTCCTTCTTTATCGTCAAGAATTTCTTTTAACTGGGAAACATCGTCAATCTTTTTGCGGTCAACTTCCAGGATTACCAATCCCCTTCCCAATCCTGCTTCTTCGGCTTTGCTGAACCTTTCGACGTTTACAATCAGAACTCCGTTATCAACATTGAAATCGTTGTATTCGCTGTCGTGCATATTCCTAACCTGAAGCCCGATGTTATCGAATTTCACTACATCGAAATTATTATTTTCTTTCTTCGATTTTTTCTTCCTCACATGTCTATCTGTTTTGCCGTCGGGAGCTTTAAGAGTAACGTAGCGCTCGATTTTTTCACCATCTCTGAAGATAAGAAGTTTCACAGTATCGCCGGCTCTTTTCTGTGCAATGTAGCTTTGCAAAGTATTCGGCTGGTTTACCGCGCGCCCGTCAATTTCCAATATGATGTCGCCGGCTTTAATATCTTTCTTTGAAGCCGCGCCATCCTTAACTATATCTTGAATTAAAACGCCTTCCGGTTTATCCAAACCGACCGCTCTCGCGGTTGCGTCCGTAACGGCTTCAATACGAACGCCGATATAACCGCGGCTTACTTCGCCGTTTTCGATTAAATCGTTTGCGACGGATTTAACCAAATTAACGGGAATAGCAAATCCGTACCCTATATAACTTGCGGAAAATCCGTTTGTGGCGATAGCGGAATTAATTCCTACGAGCGAACCGTGAAGATCAACCAAAGCGCCGCCGCTGTTACCCGGGTTAATGACCGCATCGGTTTGAATAAAGTTCTCGACTCCGTAACTGTTTTTAATTAATCTTAAACTTCTGTTTTTCGCGCTTACTATTCCCGCCGTAACCGTTGACGAAAATGAAAGCGGATTTCCAATCGCCATTACCCACTGCCCTACTTTCAGTTTGTCGGAATCGCCGAAATGCACGGGAGTTAATCCTTTAGCGTCAATCTTGATTACGGCTAAATCTGTCAACGGATCGGTTCCGATAACCTCCGCGTCAAAATTTCTTTTATCGGATAATGTAACCGTAACCGAAGTTGCATTTTTAACGACATGATTATTAGTTACAATATAACCGTCGTCCGAAATTATTACGCCGCTTCCCAAACCTTCCTGTTCTTTCGGCATCTGGTCAAACGGCATAAAAAACTGCAGTCCTTTATGAGGGTCTTCTTTTATTTTGCTTACAACTTTTATTTCTACAATCGAGGGTGTAACTTTCCGGGCAACCTCAATAAAAGCGTCTTGGAAAGATTGAAGATTTCCGTCTATTTGCTGAACCGGTTCGTTTTTGCTTCCGAGCTGAACTTCGCCGTATGATGGTCTGACATATCCGAAATTCGAAACCAGTATCGCTCCGAAAACCGCTCCCAAAAACAATAAACCTAATGTGCCCCATATTTTTTTCTTCTGCATTGTATCCTCCTGCATCATATCAATTTCAGTGATTTTATTTCTTTGAATTCATCAATCTGGTAGGAGAGATATTTTTCAAAGAAACCGATTAATTTTTCAATTAGTTCCGGGCTTTCGCCGCAATTGGAATCTCGAGTGCTTAAACACTGCACTTTTTTAAATTGTTCCGCCGAAAATGAAAAATTAATTAGGCGATCCTGTTTACACTCATGACAAAGAAATCCTTCTTCAAAATTAAAACCGACATTCGCCGATAAAGTAAGAGGAGCGGAACAAAGCGCGCACTTCTCGGTTTCCAGTCTGTAGCCGAGTTCGTCGAGGAAGAAAAAAAGAAATTTAACGAAGTACATTCCACCCTTTTCCGGATTGGAGTTAATCAATTCCAAAATTCTTATCACTCCTCGGAAAAGTCTGAGATTAGTTTCATTTTCATGAAGAAGTTTATCCAGCAATTCAATAATTGCCGAACCGTAAATAAGCGATTCATAATTTTCTTTCAGATGCGGGAAAAAGTTAACCAAAGTTGATTCGGTAATCAGCTGCAAATCGCGAGATTCTTTTTTATAAAAAATAAATTCAATATGATTTAACGCGTCAACAATATTTCCCGACTTCGATTTTGAGGAGCGCGCAGCTTTTACAAGGAACGACATCTTCCCGAAATCTTTTGTGTAAACTCTTACTATTTTACTGCTTTCCTGAAAGTTGAGTTTAGATAGAACCAATCCTTGAGTTTTTAGAATTTCGGGCATCAGAATTTGTAAGGAAATTTAAATAATTTTTCTTCCGTGATAATCCCGGCTATCAATTCGGCGGGAGTAACGTCAAATGCGGGAGCAAAAAAATTGTAGCTTTCTTTTGTAACGGGAACTCCTTTAATTTCAGCAACTTCCAGTTTCGAGCGTTCTTCGATTGCGATCTCATTTCCTGTAGGACAAGATTTATCGATAGTAGATGAAGGAGCGGCAATGTAAAACGGAATTCCGTGATGCTTCGCCAAAACCGCAAGCGAGTATGTACCTATTTTATTTGCGGAATCACCGTTGGCTGCGATTCTATCGGCGCCGGTAATAATTAAATCCACTTTTTTATTTTTGATAACAAAACCGGCTGCGGAATCAACGTTAATCGAGAATGGTATTCCCGCTTTCTCAAGCTCAAAAGCCGTGAGCCGCGAACCCTGCAGCAAAGGACGGGTTTCATCCGCATAAACAAACTCTACCATTCCATTTTCATACGCATATTTAATTACGGCGAATGCCGTTCCCGCTCCCCCTGTGGCTAAAGCTCCAGTGTTGCAATGTGTTAAAACAACGGACTTTTCCTTAAAAATCTCCAATCCGTTTTTTGCCATTGCATCGCACATTTCAATATCTTCATTATGAATCTTCTTTGCTTCGGCAAGCAATTCTTCGTAAACATTTTTTCCACTTAAATTTTCATACCTCTTTTTCATCCTATCGAGAGCGAAAAAAAGATTTACCGCCGTAGGTCTGGTTTCGGACAAAGTTCTGTAAACCGTGTTAAAAAGAGCATCATTCTTTTGCAAGTTCTTAAATGCGAGCGCAACTGCGTAAGCTGCGGCAACGCCTATTGCGGGAGCGCCGCGAACTTCCAAACATTTTATTG
>JALWEC010000262.1 GCA_027036655.1 Melioribacteraceae bacterium | reverse complement strand
TATAATGAAAACTTCCAAAAATCACATAATCAAACAGAGGTTCGTATCTGAATCCGAAAAGAGCTTTGCGTTCTTTGGTGATTTTTCCGTCGAGAAAACTAACGTTTAACGCATCGCCGGTTCTGTATCCGAGGTTGATATCGCCCCCGTAATTAATTGTGGATCCGGAAGAATTGTTAATTCCATTTTCTCCGTGAACAGTATATTGAGCGGCAAAATAAAAATCAAGATTGTAGCGAAGTGAAAATTCATATTCAAAGGAATAGATTAATGAATTCGGCTCTATGTTATCGGTGAGAGGATAACCGAGGGTAGTGTAATTGTTGTCGTAGATTCTGTGAGTATAAAAATATGGCTCGACTCTAACTATCTGCGCCTTAATAAAATCAGCGGGAAGAAGCGACGGCGAAAACGAAAATCCGGCGTTCCACAATGTTTGATTCCCGTACCAGCCGGTTCCGATTTTACTGAAGTCCATATCGTCGAGCATCAATTGCAGATAAAAAGCTGCGCCGGGAATTAATCCGCTCGACCTGAAATCAGCGAAAAGCATTGAATTGTCTCGGTCCTGATTAGCATGCTCGGCGCTTTTGTAAAAGACGAAGGGATTAAGATAACTTAGGTCTAATCCCCTTCTTGAATAAATTACCGTTTCTCCGATTCCGAATTCCGAATCAAAAGGAAGCTCAAAACCGAAACGGTGATACGCAAAAAATTTATCGGTAACACTCCTCCCATTGCCGGTTGTGTTAAGCCGCCCAAGAAGTTTTCCGTGAAGAAATGAAAAATTAAGGAATTTATATTTTAAATTTGCCGAAACATAATCGAGACGCGGCGAAATGTTTCCGAGAATCGTTTTGATGCTGCCGTAGCCAATGTTTACGCGATCTCTTGCGATTTTGAAATTCACGTACTTTGACTGATAAGTTAAGTAACCTTCCGAATGATCAAAATAAGAACTTCCGTACAAAGTGTCGGACTGACTGAACTTATAATTATAATCGAATCCCGGTTCATTTAAAAGCAAACTTTTTTCTCCGAAATAGCTTCCGTTTGAACCTCGCAGCATAAATCCTAAATTTTTCCCGAACTCTCCCTTTAATTCGCCGCCGAACGTGTATGGAAAAACAGACGAAAAGTTATCTTCATCTTTTTTCTTCAACACCGCGTTTCCTCCGGCGAGGAAGTTCACAAAAAAGCTTCCCTCTTTTCCCTCCGAAAAATAGAGATACTTCGGCGTGTCGGTTTTCAGATAATTAAAACCGTTATTAGAAAGCGATGATATTCCAACGGCGTTTCCCTCAATATCAAAGGAAAATTCTTTCAGGTAATAATCTAATTTTTCTTTATCAACTGTAGCAAGTGAAGTTTTCTTCGATTTTAACTCCGATAAAATCCGAGCGATTTCGTTTCTTGTTTTAGGAAGTTCGAATGGATTGTAATTCCGAATTATATCGAGACCGCCAAGTCTTTCAAGGTATTTGTAAACGGGATTCCCGACATTAACATAACCGACTTGCGCGGGAATCATAGAGGCGGAAAATAAAATCAATATTATTATTTTTTTCATCATTAACTTTTAATTTTTAATTTCTAATTGAAACCTATGCATAAACTAAATTTGTCATATTGAGTTCGCCACGCTTGCACCAATTACTTTTTGTTGGGGGCGAAGGTGAAAGCCGTCCGAAATATCTCTAAGTTCAGTAAAATTACCGGTTCTGAGATTCTTTTCCCGCCAATCCGACTTGGCGGAGGATTCGCTTCGCTCCATTCAGAATGACATTATATTAGGTTATGCAAAGCCTACTAATTAAAATTTCATCGAATATCTTCCCATTGACTTGAAGCGGACTTATTAAAAAAAATTACGGAAAGAGCGTTGGCAAGCCAGGTGAAGAAAACTTTCACGTGTCCGTATTTTCTGTAACGGCGAGGCGATTCATACACCTTGTATGATCGGACGAAAAGGATTTCCCCTTTTTTCCGCAGTCGTTTGAATAGATCAAAATCTTCCCCTGCCGCCATTTTTTCATCATAGCCGTTTAAATCAAAAAAATCCTTCCTTCGCACTATCTGGCATTCACCTCTTCCCATTCCCAAACCGATAAAATTCAAAAAAGAAAAATAACGATTATAAAACCCGAGAAAAATTTTGTCCGCAAAAATTTCTTCTTCGGGAAAAACTTTAACGGAGCAAGTCATCGCTACATAATTACTTGGAATAAATTTCTTCTCAATCGTTTCAAAAAGCAATTCCAAATTGGGAATCCGTATATCCGCGTTGATAAAAATTAAAACTTCTCCGGTAGAAATTTGAGCTCCTTTGTTTCTTCCTTCGGAAATTAACTGGCGGCGATTTCCAGAATGCTCGACAAATTTATCCGCATATTTTTTTGCAATTTCCCGCGTGCCGTCTTTACTTCCTCCGTCCGACACAACAATTTCATAATCGAACTTATTTTTAATTTCTTCTTCGGATAATCCGGCAAGTAGCTTGCCGATAAGCTTTTCTTCGTTGTATGTCGGTATTATGATGCTAAACTTCACGGCGCTCCTTCAATATATAATCGCAAATCCGGCAAAACCGGGGGAAAGACGAATCCCGGGCATCGGAAAGTGGAAAAGTCCGAGTGTGTTTTTCACCCACTGCCCGAATTCCCCGTGCAAAGGAAGAACATCGTAATCAATATCAAAAGAGAGAAAATACTCGCGCTGACCTCCGCCGTGTCCGTCAAGATTTCTCGCATCTGTTCCGACGGCAAGCATTAAGAAAGCGGGCCAATACTCCGCAAGTGATTTCGGGAGTAAATCTTTAACTCTAATCGACATCCAAAAAGTTTGCCCTTCGTAATCGTCTATAATAATGGCGTTTGTTTTTCCCGACAGTACCTTTTCCGTTGGCCAGTAGCTTAACCGCGGCTGAAAATTATGAAGTACGGGAAAATAATACTGCGAAAGAAAGTATGCGGACCCGAGCAAGTCTGCGCCTGCGTCTCCCGGACTGAATCCCCAATTCGGACCAAAGCCGTCTTCTATCTCAACATACATTTGGAACAAGAAAGAAAGGAGCGCGCCGTATTGGTAGCTTGATTCCAAATCGAGATTTGACGCTTCGAGAGTTGACGAAAAAATATGTCCGAGAAGATACGCTCCGTAATAATGTCCGTACTTGTCAATCTGCAAAGCGTATTTATTATCGTTCTCAAAATGAAAATGGGAGTTCTGATTTCGCCACCAAGCGTTGGATTGGTAGATGTGCACACCGATACCTGTCGCTAATGTAATTCCGCCGTAAATCAGCAGACTTGTTTTATTAATCTTTTGAGGACGCGTAAACGGAAGAGTTTTAACGGTATCGATTTTGAGATTGGCAAAATTCGGATAATGAAAATTCTCGTAAAGAAAAGGTTTTGGTTTTAACTTTATTTTAAGACTGTCCTGCCCGTGAATATTTACGGTTAAAGAGAAAATTAAGATTAAAATAAATGAAATTTTCTTCATCTTAAAACCAGCCTAAATTA
>JALWEC010000261.1 GCA_027036655.1 Melioribacteraceae bacterium | reverse complement strand
GTTCGTTGGGGTTAATTTCAAGCCTGGCAAAAAGTCTGCGAGCTTCTTTGTACTCTTCACAGATAACAATATCCGCGTCGCGCAGAACTTCCAGCGCTCTGAGAGTTATGTCTTTGTAGTTTCCCATTGGGACGGGAACCAAATATAATGTCGATTTCATTTTAATATTTATCAGTTAAATTTAATGAGACTTTTATAAAACATAGAATTTTCAATTTGAGTTTGCCAAGTTTACACCGACTGTTTTTCGTCGGGGCAAAAGTGAAAGCCGTCCGAAAAATTTCTAAATTCGGTAAATATACCGGTACTGAGATTCTTCATTCCGCTTCGCTCCATTCAGAATGACATATTATTAGTTTATGCGAAGCTTCCTTTTTGTTATTGTACAAGAAAACGCGCAATCGCTTCTCCCGCTTTTCCGCTACCGAAAGCGTCGGATTGCTCGCCGAAATCGGAAACTTTGATTTTTTCAAGAATCAAATTTTTATCGGCTCCGACGATGAAGTTCCAATTACCTTCAAGCGTTTCAATCCACTCGGTTTCGTCCCGCAAAGTAACGCAGGGTTTTTTTAAGAAATAAGCTTCCTTTTGCAATCCGCCGCTATCGGTTAAAACTTTTGTCGAGTTTTTAAGCAAAAGAATCATTTCAAGGTAGCCGACGGGATCGATAATTTTTACGTTATCGGAATAATTAATTTCAGCAATTAATTTTTTTGTTCTCGGATGAAGCGGAATTACAATAGGCAAGTCGAGTTGGGAGAACGCTTCGAAAATCGAAGTCAACCGCGCTTTATCATCTGTGTTTTCGGCGCGGTGAATTGTTCCGAGATAATATTTCTCCAAATCAATAATGTCTGCCAAATTCTTTTTCTCGGACGCAAGATTTTGGTAATGAAGAATTGAGTCGAACATAACGTCGCCGGAAAATACCACGTTATCTTTTATCCCTTCCCGCGCGAGAAGATTAATCGCGTTTTTTGTCGGAGCAAAAAGGACAGTGGAAATTCTGTCGGTTAAAATTCTGTTTACTTCTTCGGGCATAAGCATATTAAAACTTCGCAACCCCGCTTCGACGTGAGCTATTTTAATGTGCAGTTTTGCCGCGGCAAGGGAGCCCGCAATCGTCGAGTTCGTATCGCCGTAAACCAAAACCCAATCCGGCTTTTCTTTAATCAGAACTTCTTCGATTTTTATCATCATCATTCCGGTTTGAAAAGCGTGCGAACCGGAACCTACTTCAAGGTTGTAATCGGGTTTTCTGATTTCAAGTTCGTCAAAGAATACTTTCGACATATTTTCATCATAGTGCTGTCCGGTGTGGACTAATATTTCTTCGACGTCGTCATATTTTTCAAGCGCTTTGGAAACGACCGCCGCCTTTATAAATTGCGGGCGCGCGCCGATTATCGAAACTATTTTCATATTAAATCATCCATTAATTTTACAAGTTCTTCAGCGTTGGTTTTCCGTGAATATTTTTCCACTTTAAACTTAAATCGGTTTTCTCCCCTTTTCCAATTTTCGTAAAATTCTTTCAGCAATTCGTAAGCTCCGGTTTTGTCGGAGTAATTTACCATTTTACCGCTTTCGGTTTCGAGCAGAATTTTGTGAGCGTCTCCATCAACGGGACCGATTGCGTACACAGGTTTTCGCGTTCCGAGATATTCAAAAATTTTGCCGGTCAAAAATCCTTTGTTGTTCGGCACATTATCGATTACGAGAAGCAGGGCGTCGGCGCTCTGTAAAATTTCGGTCGATTCGCGGTGAGGCACAAAGCCGCGTATCTGAAAAAACTCTTCAACGCCAAGCTCTTTCATCAAAGAATAAAATTCCGGCGCGAACCTGCCCGCAAAGTTCATTTTGATATTTTTAATTCCTTCATTTTTGAATTGCCGCAGAGCGTGCATCAATGGATAAGGAATTCTGTCAACCGACATAGAGCCTGTGTAAGCCATAGTAAAATTGTCGTTTGCCGGATAAGGCGCGTCATGAAAATCGCTTTCGTCAAAACCGTTCGGAATGACGGAAACATTTTTGCCCGGGACTTTTGATTCCAACAGCCCGGCGATGTCGTCGCTGACGGTTACGATTTTGTCCGCTTTTTTCAGCGTTTTAATTTCGAGCTTTGAATCGATTAATTTTGTAAGGGAGCTTCTATTCAATTTTTGATTGTAAACAATTTCGAGCCAAGGATCGCGGAAATCGGCGATGAATTTTTTCCCTGTCCTCTCCGAAAGTTTCGCGCCTATTAACGCCGCTGTAGCCGGAGGCGCGGACGCGAATATCAAATCGATTTTCTCATTGTTAATGATTTTTTCTCCTTCCCGTACGGCGCTTTTGAGCCAGCCGATTTTAGCGTCGGGAATAAAAAAATTAGCGCGGATAAACTTTGAAATTTTTTCTTTAACGGAGCCGCTCTTTTTTACGAGAACATCTGCCGGTATTTTTTCATCCGACTTTTTCCCCGTAAATTTTTTGTAGAGTGAAAACGGCTCGAATCCTTTAACCTTATATACTTTGCAGATATCGGGAATATCGTTCTCGAGAGTGGGATCTTCAACCGGCGCATCGGGATTAGGCACGGTCAAGATAACCGGCTGCCAATCGAAAAGAGGAAGATATTTGGCAAATTTCAAAACTCTTTGAACGCCCGCTCCTCCCGCCGGAGGCCAATAATATGTAATGATTAAAACTTTTTTCATTTTTATTTGAGACTTTTGCAAAACCTAAAATTGTTAAATTAAGTTCTTCACAGCGAAGGTGGAAGCCGTCCGAAGCATATCAAGATTCGGTTTAATTCCCGGTTTTGAGATTCTTCAGACCCGAATAAGTCTAAAATAGTCATTCTGAGCGATAGCGAAGAATCTCAAAGTTAGAATAAACGCTTGTTTATGTAAGGAGATTTTTTACTTCGCCCCCAACCCAAAAGCGGTTGGGGCAAGATTCGTTTCATTCAGAATGACAAATAATTAAGTTTTGCAAATTTTTCTATTTATTAGAATAAAAATTACTTATTATATATGCTCTTGTACATTACTTAAGAGCGGTTTGTGTCTGCCGGCTCAGATTCATTATTTGCAGTAACAAAGTTAATCAGTTCCTTTGCAAAGCGTTCCCACGAATACATTCCCGCTCTTTGAGCCACATTTTTCGCGTAAAAATCTTCGTCGTAATTTTCATAAAATTTATTAATCGCTTCCGCGATTTTCGGCGGATTATTTTTCTCGACTACAAATCCGGTTTTCCCTTCGTCTATTAATTCGCTTAAACCTCCGACGTCCGTAGCTATAACGGGTTTGTGAAAATTGTTGGCTATCTGCAGAATTCCGCTTTGAGTAGCGTCCTTGTAGGGAAGCATCACAACATCCGCCGCCGAAAAGAAATACTTAACTTCTTCGGTCGGAATAAAATCGTTAAACATTAGAACTTTTTCTTTGAGATTGAATTTCTCAATCATCTCGAAATATTTTTCTTTCCCTGAGTAAAATTCTCCCGCAACTACTGCGACAAGTTCCGGATCGTCAAT
>JALWEC010000260.1 GCA_027036655.1 Melioribacteraceae bacterium | reverse complement strand
AAAACTAAAACTGCCAACCAACTCATTCTTCTTCATCCTCCGATTTTTCAACAACCGGCTCCAGATCGTCCATATTCTCTTCTTTCGTAAAAGGTCTTATTCCCATTTTGTAGCTTCCCCGAGCCAAAGCATGGGAGCTAATCGGGTTGGATATTGCGATAAAAACAGCAATAATCAAAGTTTTCCAAAACCATTCGGGATGCACCAAGCCGACGCCGAAAATTGTTCCCATCGTTCCGAAAGTAACGGATTTTGTAGCCGTCTGCATTCTGGAATAAACGTCCGGCATTCTGAATAATCCGAGCGCGCCGAGAAAAAGGAACGCCACACCGATTACAATAATAACCCAGCCGATAATTTCAACAACGCCCATTATAAACCTCCCTCCAAGTATCTTGCGAGAGTAAGAACGCCGATAAAGGATAAAACGCCATATATAAGCGCGACATCAATATAAATATAACGATTGAAATAAAGACCGAGTAAAACCAGTCCGGCTGTCGTAATCGATGTAATATTATCGAGCGCTACAATTCTATCCGATGGGGTTGGACCTTTTAATCCGCGATGTACAACAAAAAAGGTCGCTAATCCCAATACAATCAAGATGTATAATATCATTTAAAAAATTCCTTTAAAATCTTTTCAAAATTTTCTCCGATTTCTCGGACAATTCCTTCAGGATCCTTTGTGGTTACGTCAATCCAATGAATAAAAAGACTATTATCGATGACGTCAACGGTTAACGTTCCGGGAGTCAGCGTAATAGAATTGGCAAGAATGGTAACTGCCGTTGGATTGGTTAGCTGAGTTTTATACTCAACTATTCCGGGGTTGATTGGTAATTTAGGCGAGATTACACGCTTGGCGACGTCAATGTTCGCCTTAATCAAAGCTATCATAAATACAAATAAATACTTGATAATAAGAACTACGCGGCGGGGCGAAAAGAATCCCAGCCCTTCGACAGTAAAAGTTTTGTATGAAAATGACGCTATGATTAAACTGAGGACCGCACCCGTAATAAGTTCCGCAGTTGCGAGAGATGTTGTGAAGCCTAACCAAATCAGAAACAAGACAATAAAAGTAAATAAGAATCGGCTCATATTTTTTTATTCTACAATTAATTCTACAAATAAATAATAATACAATACCAAAATATCTTATATTCTAAAATAAGATACAATACTATTTTTATATTTTTTTTCGATTTTATGAAAAAACCTTGTCGTGAAAGAAAAAGGGAGACGAAATCCACCCTTCGGCACGGCGAAACAAAGAGAGGGGAATTTAGCTCTGAGCGCCAATTACGATGCAATCGGGATGTGGCTTTGCCAAGCCAAACGATACGGAGTAAAAAAACATTGTCATTGCGAGCGGACGCAGTGAGCGCGGCTCCACCTAAGCGAACTCACCAAGATTCAACCTCAGACGTTAAACCGCTATTGAATATTCTGAAACGGTAAGTTTTCTAGTGAGATTACTTCCCCCGCATTCTGCGGGATCGTAATGACGCTAAAATTTAGTCCGCCACGGCGGACGAGACGGCGTAATAATCAAACTGCGTAGCAGTTGAATTTATTCCTTCCTATTTGTATCGAGCTTTTTGGACGCTTATCGGTAAAATTCGTATTATTTGTGGCAGAATATTTTCCCAAATACTCTAAAGTCCCTTGTTGATAATGGTTTCAGAGTTTATTTCTTTTGTTCAACTTTTACTCATTTTGTTCCCGGCTTGCCCAGGTCGGGAGATTGCCTCGCTCCACTATGTTTGGCTCGTAATGACGCTTGTTTTTTACACCGTCGCATCATTGCGAACTACAACGATAGGAGCGGGAGCAGAATCTCAAAACCGGTAATTATACCGAATCTATAGATATTTCGGACGGCTTCCAAGTTCACCCCTAACAAAAAAGCAATTGGGGAAAGCTTGGCGAACTCAATATGACAATATTAGTTATGCAAAAATTCCTAATAATCTTTGGGAAATAAAAAAGGTCGGCTATGAAGCCGACCTTAAAGGAGGTGTTATAGAACTCTGATAATTTAGAATTCCAAACTGTGATCTTTTACTTTTGCAGCAAAATAATCTCTGTTCATTCTCGCTATGTTTGTAATGGAAACGCCTTTCGGGCATTCGGCTTCGCAAGCGTAAGTGTTAGTACAACTGCCAAAACCCTGTTCATCCATTTCGTTAATCATTGCTTGAACTCTGGTGTAACGCTCCGGCTGACCTTGCGGAAGGAGAGCAAACTGAGATATTTTAGCGCTTGTAAACAACATTGCCGAAGCGTTTTTACATGCGGCAACGCAAGCACCGCAGCCGATACATTCGGCGGCTTCGATTGCAAGATTTGCAGTTTCTTTTGAGATTGCAATCGAGTTTGCATCCGGCGCGTTTCCGGTGTTGACTGAAATAAATCCGCCGGCTTGAATAATTTTATCCAAAGGCGAACGGTCAACAACCAAGTCCTTGATTATTTTATATGCTTTGGCTCGGAACGGCTCCAGATATAAGGTTTCGCCGTCGCTGAAGTTTCTCATGTGCAATTGGCAAGTAGCGGTTTTAGGAACGGAGCCGTGCGGGTGCCCGTTTACCACAATACCGCAAGTTCCGCAGATACCTTCGCGGCAATCGCTTTCAAAAGCTATCGGGCGTTTGCCCTGAGCTTCGAGTTCGTTATTCAATTCGTCTAACATTTCGAGAATCGAGGCGTCCGGTGATACGGAGACTTTAAACTCCTCGAAGTTTCCTTCGACAGACGGATTCTCTTGTCTCCAAATGTTTAATGTTAAATTTATATTTCCATTCATCACTTATAACTCCTCGTCGATAGTTTAACAAATTCAAAGTTAAGCGGTTCTTTGTTAAGTTCCCATTCGCCCGGCTTCTTAAATTCCCAAGCTGCAACGTATGAATACTCTTCATCGTTTCTGAGAGCTTCGCCTTCTTCGGTTTGATATTCCGTACGGAAGTGAGCGCCGCAGGATTCGTTTCTGTTCAAAGCGTCAACAGCCATTAATTCGCCTAATTCAAGGAAGTCGGCAACTCTGCCCGCTCTTTCCAGCGTTTGGTTAAGAGTTTCGTTTTCTCCTACGACTTTAACGTCGTTCCAGAACTCTTCCCTTAACTCGGTAATTTCCTTAATAGCTTCTTTAAGACCTTGTTCGTTTCTCGACATTCCAACCTTATCCCACATAATTTTGCCGAGGCGTTTGTGAATGCTGTCAACAGTCTGACTTCCGTTTATCGAAAGAAGCTTTTCAATTCCGTCTTTAACATTTTGTTCGGCTTCTTTGAATTCCGGTCTGTCGGTGCCTACTTTATCCGGCTTAACGCTTCCGAAATAATTTCCGAGTGTATAAGGAATAATGAAATAACCGTCAGCCAAACCCTGCATCAAAGCGCTTGCGCCTAAACGGTTAGCGCCGTGATCCGAGAAGTTTGCTTCGCCGAGTACAAATAATCCGGGAATGTTGCTCATCAAATGATAATCAACCCAAAGACCGCCCATTGTATAGTGAGGAG
>JALWEC010000259.1 GCA_027036655.1 Melioribacteraceae bacterium | reverse complement strand
TTTACTTTCCGGCGTAATGCTCGGCGCTTTTTTTGGCGCGGCGATTTTGATTCTGCTTACTCTGATGCGCGAAAACCTGCAGACAGCCGTTTTCTGGCTAATCGGTTCTCTCTCATTTGCTACGGGAAAGAACTCGCTCTATATTTTAATTTTTTCCTTGGCGCTTTCCGTTATTCTTACGCTGATGGGGTACAGATTGAACTTAATTTCAATGGGAGAAGAGGAAGCGGGCACGCTCGGAATAAACGTAAATTCCGCTAAAAATTGGGCGCTTGTTGTAAGCGGAGTGTTGGTCGGCGGAATTGTTTCGGTTTCGGGCGTAATCGGTTTTGTGGGATTGCTTGTTCCACACTTTGTCAGAATGCTTTTCGGTTTCGACAACAGATTTGTAATTCCTTTTTCATTCTTTGCCGGCGCGGCTCTTCTTCTTGTTTCCGATACCGTCGCCCGCACGATTATTCTTCCGGGAGAGCTTCCGGTGGGCGCGATTACGGCTTTAATCGGCGCTCCTGTTTTCATCTATCTTCTGCGGAAAAACTTTAATTTGAGTGAGAATTAACGGTCAACGGTAAGCGGGGCAGGTAACCCACCTCTTTATTCCGACCGCTTTTTGGTTAGGGAAACATATCGTTAATCCCTTGTTTGTAAAGTTCGTGTTAATTTTAGCGTGATATTTTCCCACATACTCTGAAGTCCTTTATTGGTAGGGTATTCAGAGATTATAGTTTAAGCTTCTCCCTTTTTAGCCCCGGCTTGTTCGGGTTATGTTATTGGTTATTATTGTTGGTATTGACGCAATATCTTGAAAGATATCTAATTACTCTGATAAGTACCACTGCTAAAACCATTCAAGTTTTTTGTTCCTATTATTGCTATCTTTCATTAGAGACTCCTTGAGTTTTTTTTGTTTTTGAATAATCTAAAATTAATAATCCATACGGAGTCTCTTTTTCACTTCTAACTAAGAGAGACCATTGCATACCCAAAATTTGTCATACTGAGTTCTCCAAAACGAAAATGTAAGCCGTCCGAAATTTCTCAACACTCAGTATAATTACAGGTCTTGAGATTGTTCTCCCGCTAAGCCGGTATCGGAATGACATCATATTGAGTTATGCAAAGCCTCATAATAATATTTTAGGAAAAATTAGGACGCTAATCTTTTCCTCGTGCGCCGTGTTCTTCTGTAATAAAAATCCAGCTTACAACTTTGCCGAGGTCTATCTCTCCGAAGTCGTTCCAATACTTTTTATTTCTTACGTACATCGAGCTTGTATCTTCGGGAGCGATTGAATTGGCTTCGTCAATAATATCACGGATTCTCTGCTGCCATCTTTCCATATTGGAAACGCGCAAATCTATCCAGCCGTCCTTTGCCCAAAGATTTATGTCATTTTCATTTATGTCGAGTTCATTTTCTCCGCGATAAGGAGGAATTTTCATCTCGTTTCCTCTCAGAAGATTTTTTCCGTCGGGAAGGAGAATCGGAATGCCGATTGAGAGAATTTGATTTCTAAGCTCGTCGTTGGATTTAACGATTTCAACAATCTTTTCCGATAACTCTTCCGGAGTCGTTTCCAAGATTGATTTCATCTCGTTTTTAACAAGCTTGATTAAGTGAATTTCATGCAGAAGTTTGGATAATCTCGGCGGTCCGAGAAGCTCGAATGCGACGCTATCCACATTGTGAATCTTTTCCAGCTCTTCAAGTTGTTCAACGGCGGAATGCTGCATAAAGCCCGCGCGGTAAGTCGGCTCGAGCGTAGCGTTATCAAGAGCGTTAATAATATCGTGCCCGGTATTGCCGCCCTGAATTTCAAACAAAACGTCGTCGGCAATCTCCTGCGGAGTAACGTATTCCATCTGTCCCTGCGATGTAATGGCTTCAAATTCGCCTCGCGAGAATGTGCCGTTTTCTCCGGTATCGATAAATACCGATTTAAGAGTTTCCCCGGTTTTAGGAAATTTCTCTCCGATTTTCAATTCCAGTTTTCCGTCGAGTTTGAATGGAGAATCAAAAGGAACGTCAACAATTTCAATTGCTCTGCCCCGTTTCTTTATTTCGCCGTAACCGATTCTCTTCCACGCGATTGCAGCCGTCGGTTTAATTTCCTTTGTAATAGGCGCGCCAGGAGTTCTGCCCATTAAGAAAAGGAGCAGCGTGTGGGCGCCCGCGACGGAGGACTTACTGAGAAGCACTCTTGAAGGTCTTTCCTCGCTGTGCGTGTAAGGAATGTTAAGTCCCATGCCGCCCGTGCCGCTTGTCCCGATTTTAACGTACGCTTTTGTGTTCGCTTCAAGCATTGAATTATAAAGCACCTGAATATGCCTGATAAGCTGCGGTACATAGAGCGTGCAGAGAAGCTGTTCCGTAGCTTTCATAACTTCTTCCTTTTCGGGATTTTTTGCAAAGAGGGATTTAATTTCCCGGTAGCTTGTGTAAACGTCCTGGTAAGCGATTCCGGTAGCGGAGTTAATCGCGTCGATGATTATCTCCGGTTTGTAAGCGTCGATTAATTTGTAGAGAGAACTTGCTTTAAGTATTTCATCGTCAAGTTCGTCAAGAATGTCGTGCAGCAAAGTGGCTCTTTTTTCGGGGTCTTCCAAAATAAGATTTCTATCGACGTCCTTGAATTCGTCCCGAACAAAAATATTTCCCCACCAAGGGATAAAGTAATCTTTCGGCAAACCGGGATTAAGTTTATGAAGCTGGTCGCAAGCCTCTTTGGCTTCCGATTCTCTAAGTGAAGTTACTATGATTTGTCTCGGCTGTTTTGAAATCATTTTGCGAATAATCGCGTTTCCTACTAATCCCCATCCTCCGAGCACTAAAACTGATTTTCCTTTAATATCCATTGTTATCCTCTGAGAAATTTCTAAATGATAATGAAACATAATTGTAATGAAAATGTTAGGCAAGTTTTTTGTTATTTTTATTTATAAAAATAACGGTTTACATCCCAACCTGGACAAGCCAGAACCAAAAAGGGAGATAAGCTGAAAAGAATAATCTCTGAAAGGATTTTACTAATGAATGTCGGCGGAGTAAATCACAACGAAAGGACATCGGGACAAGTTCGGATGTTTTCATTTCATCAGTTCTTAATAGCGATATTATTTCGGCGACTTTATGAATGCTAATATTGGTAGAATTAGATATAAAGTCTTACTCCGCCGGGGCGGATTACGTATCGTGTCAACATATCTAAGAGGTTGTTCATCACATTATATAAAAGAAACCTTTGCATAACCTAAATTTGTTATATTGAGTTCGCCACGTTTACCCCGACCGCTTTTCGGCGGGGGCGAAGGTGTAAGCCGACCGAAATATCTCTAAATTCGGTAAAATTACCGGTTTTGAGATTCATCCGCCGTTCCGCCTTGGCGGAGGATTCCGCTTCGCTTCATTCAGAATGACAAATAGATTGGGTTATGTAAAGCATTCTAAAAGAAAAGTAACTCCGTAGGAGTGTTACCTTTGTAATATAAGCGCGCCATTATCTATTAGCTCCGTAGGAGCGGCACTTCTATGC
>JALWEC010000258.1 GCA_027036655.1 Melioribacteraceae bacterium | reverse complement strand
GCTCGCGATGAAACTCCGGATTTTGGCAAGTATGTACAAATAAAACGAGATTAGAAACTCAAAAATAATGATTGGACGTATCGAGAATATTAATTCTTCGATAGGGGAAGTTAAGATTGTCGCATCAAGAGTAAGAAAGAATTTACCCAAAATTAACTCCCTCGTAAAAATCGAAGTGCTTGAAAAGCTAAAAGGCAACTACAAGATTTTAGTTGACGGAGAGCTGTATCAAAGCAAATTGCCGATAAAAGCAAAAGCAGGAGATATTATGATGGGGCAGTTGGCGAACTTAAATCCGTTGACAATCAAGCTTGATTCTTTCAGCGGAATTGAGTTATCCGCAAGCGGAACGGTTGGAATAATCTTGAAAGAACTTGGGCTTGCAAAAACAGAACTTGCCGAAAAGTTGATTACAGAGCTGATCAAAACTCATAAACATTTGTCCAAAGAAAAAATAGAACGCTTTCTTGATTTTGCAGGCAACTCGTTAACGAGCTTGGACAAGTTTCAATTCGGACTATTGATTGCGATGATTTGGAACGACGGCGACGCCTATTCCCCGCGGGAAAAGAGGGCGGTTTTCGGCAGAGTTTTCGACATCTCGTTTTGGGAGCTCTCCGACAGAATTTTTGAAGAAGTAATTAATCTTAAAAAATTAAATCTTCCCGAATCGGTCGAAAAAATACTTGACGAGAAAACGGTTTTTGATTATAAGGAATTCGAGGAGAAAAAAGTTTTATCAGGAATCAGCTCCAAAGTGCGAAGTTATATCGAGATGACCGACTTTATTGAGGAAGGCATTGCCGGAAACCGTTTTGATTCGTTAACCGAGAAATCATTTAACAGATTGAGCGATCTTCTCGTAAAATATGTTTTACAGAAAGCGCTTTTAAACAAGTACAAAATTTATATCGATTTTGCAATTGTTCGAAACGATTACGGCTACAGACTCTGGAAGTTTTCCTACAACAAAATTATTAACAAGCTCGGCGAAGCGGTTTACAAGTTTGAAACTTACGCCGAAGATAAAGTTTCGTCGATAGATTATGAACTTTATCTTGTCGGCGATAAAGTACGCGGAAAAATTGAGACAACCGACATCGAAGAAGAACGGAGACAAAAGTTTGAGCTTAACTTTAAGAACGCCGTCAGAAAACAAGCGGCTAATCAAGCGGAATTAAATTGGCTTAAACGCAGAAGAAATTATTCGGCAAACAGAGAAGAAAATTATTAAGCGAAAAAATGGAATGCAAACTAAGCGGGAAAATATTTTATAAGGCGATACAGATGAAAATTATCGATAAGGAAAACAGAATTATGATGGACATATTAAAATTTTACGGAGCGGAGGAGCTTCCCGTAAAAGTAAGATTGCTTACCGCCGCCGTAATCGCCGAAACGGAAAAATTATTTAAGGAAGAGCGCAATGGATAGAGGTTTATTTGATGCGGCAAGAAGCATGCACATCAAAATGAAGAATATGGAAATCGTGGCAAATAACCTTGCGAACGTAAACACAACCGGCTATAAAAGGGAAATTCCCTTTTCGGAGTATCTTGCCCGATTGGAGAATAAACCGATGAAACAGCTCTCGAATATGCAGCAGGGAAATTTGATTGAAACCGATAGCCCGCTGAATATAGCGCTGACGGGCAACGCCTTTTTTATGATTAAAACCGAACGGGGCGTTGAACTTACGCGAAACGGAAATTTTATGCTGACGAAAAACGGCGACTTGGTTACTCACGACGGCTATCCTGTGTTAACGCAGGGAGGAACGCTGAACATCTTTGAAGAAACACTTAATAAAGATAAAACCAAGCCATTGGCAATTACGGATAACGGCGAGATAAAATACGGGAATCAGATTATTGATAAATTGATGATTGCCAAGATAACAGACCAGCATGAGATTGAGCGGGATCAGGGAAGCAGATTTTTTAATGAGAACCAAGAATACGAATTAGCTGACGAATCGGATTATCAGGTGCATCAGGGATTTCTGGAGGAATCGAACACTAATCCGTTTCAGGAAATGCAGGAAATGATTTCGCTGAACAAAGAATTTGAAACGGCGCAGCGGACAATTCAATCGATTGACAAAATGCTGGGAGAATCAAAAGAAATTGGAAAAACATAAGGAGATAAATTATGCCTAACAGAGCTTTAAGAACGGCAGCATCAGGCATGTACGCTCAGGAACTTAACGTTTCGGTTATTTCGAACAATATCGCAAACGTTAATACAACATCGTTTAAGAAAAATCGCGCCGAGTTTCAGGACTTAATGTATCAGGCTGTGGCGGCAAATCCGCAAAACCGGGATTTGCCCGGCATAGTTGAAAATCCGGCAGATGAAATTCAGGTCGGCGTCGGAGTTAAACCATCTTCAACTCAAAAGATTTTTTCTCAGGGAGATTTAAGACAGACCGGACATAATTTGGACCTTGCAATTTACGGAGACGGTTTTTTTCAGTTGAGAACTCCCGACGGAAAATTTGTTTATTCTCGCGACGGTTCGTTTAAGCTTTCGCAGGATGGTACGATAGTTTCTTCAAACGGAAATGTTTTGGAACCCGGTTTTGTAATCCCGAATGACGCGGTTGATTTAATGGTTTCGTCCGACGGAGTTGTAAGCATAAAAGATACAAGCAATAACATTGTTGAACTCGGTAGTATCGAGCTGGCTAAGTTTGTAAATCCCGGCGGACTCGAAGCCCTTGGGAATAACCAATATGCGGAATCCGAGTCATCCGGCGTGCCGTTTCTCGGGGCGCCCGCGTCCGAAGGATTCGGAGAGTTGCAGCAAGGTTATCTTGAAGCTTCAAACGTTGACATCGTTGAAGAAATGGTAAATATGATTTCGGCTCAGCGGGCTTACGAGATAAATTCCAAAGCGGTTAAAACCGTTGAAGATATGATGAGCATAACCAATAATCTGAAGCGTTAACGAATGATTAATTTGCTTTACATATTGATTTTATTGATGTTCCCGCACGGACTGAGAACCGATGCGATTAAGGAATATCTTCACGCGAACCTGATTAACTACGATTCGTTTGAATACAGACTTCTGCCTACGGAGAGCAATATAAAATCAATGAGCATTGACGAAAGCCGAGAGTTCGTTTTGAAAAACAAGTACGGATATATTCCCGTTATCATAAAAGGAAAAAACGGAGAGAGGAAATCGCTGATTACAGTAAGATTAAAGCTGATGAAGAAGGTCGCCGTCGCAAACAGGCTTATAAGAAGGGGTGAGAACATATCTCCCGAAGATTTTACTATCCGAGAAGCCGATGTTACCAGTTTGAGATTTCCGCCTGTTATTTCGCTGCGGAATAAGGGAAATTTGAAATCCAAAGTAAATATTCGGGAAGGCGAGATATTAACGCGGAATATGATTGAGCAAGGGGAAATAATTTACGCGGGCAACAAGGTGAAAGCCGTTTATTCTACCGGCGCGGTTATGGTTACATTCGATGCCGAAGCAAGGTCTGCCGGAAGAGTTGGAGAAGTAATCCGCGTAAAAAGAAATGA
>JALWEC010000257.1 GCA_027036655.1 Melioribacteraceae bacterium | reverse complement strand
CCCATCGACTTAATAACGCCGATTTCATAATCAAACCGCTCGCGGATTTCCTTTGTGATTTCGTCAAATCGTTTGTGCAAACCTTCTTCGGCAAGTATCTCAAAATATTCATCGAGAGTTTTTGCCGGAGAATCTTTCGGTATCGGGAACTTCGGATAATAAAATTTGGAGAAATCAAAATCAAAATCGATTTTATCCGCAATCTCGAGCGTATTTTCTATCGCCCCTTCATACTTGCCGAACAGCTCCTTCATCTCTTCGGTAGTCTTAAAATAAATCTGATCTGTACGGTAACGGAGTTCCTTATAGTTTACGTTGCCCGTTCTGTCCCCGAGATGAAGCAGAATATTATGCGCGACGGCATGTTCTTTTTTCACGTAATGAATATCATTGGTCGCAATCATTTTAATGCCGAGTTCCTTGGAGAGTTTCGGCATTCCTTCAAGCACCCATTTTTCATCATCCAACCCGTGATCTTGAATTTCAAGATAAAAATCATCTCCGAAAAGTTCGTGAAGCAAAATCGCATTCGACTTTGCCTTTCCAAAATCACCTTGAATCAGAGGCGCGGCAACCGGTCCCGAAGCGCAAGCCGTCGTGCAGATTAACCCCTCATGATATTTTCTCAAAACTTCCATGTCGATTCTCGGCTTGTAATAAAATCCTTCGAGATAACCGATAGAGGAAAGTTTCATCAGGTTTTTGTATCCCGTGGCGTTCTTCGCCAATAAAATCAAGTGATTGTAGCGTTTTCTTTTCGCGCTGCCGTTAACGGGAGGATTCTGCTTACCTCTGTCGAATCTGCTCCCCTCCATTACAATATACGCTTCCATGCCGATAATCGGCTTAATTCCGTTTTTCTTTGCGACCTTGTAAAATTTTGATATTCCGAACATCGTTCCGTGATCGGTAAGCGCAATTGCATGCATCCCGTCGTCAACTGCCGCTTTTATCAAACTGTCGATTGTTGCAGCGGCATCCTGCAAACTGTAGTCGGAGTGATTATGAAGATGGACAAAATCTCCCATTCTGAAACCTTTTTCTTTAAATTAACCGTTTTAATTTTAAGTGGAAAAATAAGGAAATCTTAATTGAAGAAAGGGGAAAAAATACTTAAACACAAAATCGCGAAAACCCTTATATGGCAAGGGTAATCGCATTCTTAATGCGAATTAACCGTGCGCGGAAAGAGCGATATTTTTTACTAAAATCGAATGAGAGAAAAAAATTCACCTTAGTACTTGATTAATCTACAGAAACCTTCGCAAAACCTAAATTTGTCATATTGAGTTAGCCAAGCTTGCCCCAATTGCTTTTTGTTGGGAGCGAAGGTGTAAGCTTTCCGAAATATCTCTAAATTCGGTTAAATTATCGGTTTTGATATTCTTCTCCCGCTCCGCCTTGGCGAGTATCAGAATGACAAATAGATTGGGTTATGCAAAGCATTCTTACTATATCTCAACAAATGTAAACCATATCAATTTATCGTACAAATCGAATCTGCTCCTTCAAACATAATCATATTATTCCAAGTTAAATAAAACGTAACGCTTCTCCGTCGCGGAGAAATTTTGTTTATTTTCTGTTTTTCCTTATGTGCCGATTTTAACTTTTAAACATACAATCTGCGAAGGCGTCCGAACGACAAATGAAGCAATCTCACCGGTAAACATACTAATACTGAATATTCAGCAACGGTATAACTGTTGAGGTCAAAATCCGGAAGCCTGCCTAAGCGGGGATAGCTTGCAATAACAGCTTGTTTTATGTGCCCGCGTTCAACTCGCTCCTCACAATTCGCCCGAGGCGGACAATGTTTTTCTAAACCAAGGGCGCAATAATATGACCGCGCCAAGTTGGTGCTACGCATCCGCGGTTTTTATTTCAAAAACAATAAGATTTCTTGAAATCTTATCGGGAATCCCTTATTTTTATTTTTCGCAATACGAGATAATAAGGTCAATGTCGAACAAGCTCAGTAAATTCATAAAATACATTTCTCAGAAGAATAGCGAACTTCTCAATAAAGCTAACCTTACCGAACACACATTTATGATTATCATTGCGCTTATTATCGGCACGCTTGCCGGTTTTTCAGCAATTTTAATCAGGGCGCTAATCGAACTAATTACGGATATTTCTTACACGGGACATGGCAGCATATTAGAGAACATCTCGGATTCGCCATGGTATCTTATCCTTTTTGTGCCTGCTTTGGGCGGATTGATTGTCGGACCGATTATTTACTTCTTCGCGCCGGAAGCTAAAGGACACGGCGTTCCCGAAGTAATGCAGGCAATTTTCTTAAAAGGTGGAAAAATTCGTCCGCGCGTTGCGTTAATTAAAGCGTTCGCCTCCGCCGTTTCAATCGGGACGGGCGGTTCGGTAGGGCGCGAAGGTCCGATTGTTCAAATCGGTTCGAGTCTCGGTTCTACTATCGGACAGTTTTTCCACGTTCCTACAAAACGGATGAAAACGCTTGTCGGCTGTGGAGCTGCGGCGGGAATTGCGGCGGCGTTTAACGCGCCGATTGCCGGAGCGCTTTTTGCTCTCGAGATTATTTTAATGGATTTCGCCGTCGCCCAGTTTTCCCCGATTGTGATTGCGTCCGTAATGGCTACGGTGGTTTCCCGAGCTTTTGAAGGGGATTTTGCGGCGTTTAAAGTTCCTCGCTACGAATTGGTAAATCCGCAGGAATTAATTTTTTACCTCGTACTCGGAATTCTTGCCGGAGTGGTTTCTTATCTGTTTATCAAGGTTCTTTACTCATTTGAAGATTGGTTTGACGAGCAGACCAAAATCCCAGAATACCTTCGTCCCGTTATTGGCGGACTCGGAGTAGGGTTAATCGGAATTTTCGCACCTGAAGTAATGGGAGTAGGTTACGATACGATAAACTTCGCGCTAAACGGAAACATAATCTGGTATTTTGCATTTATCTTAATTTTTGTTAAAATTCTTGCAACGGCAATTACTCTCGGCTCCGGCGGTTCGGGCGGTATTTTCGCTCCTTCTCTTTTTATGGGCGCTACGCTCGGCGCAGCTTTCGGCGTGGTGGTGCATCAGCTTTTCCCGGCGATTACCGCGACTCCCGGCGCATACGCTCTGGTCGCGATGGGAGGTTTGGTTGCGGGCACAACTCGCGCTCCGATTACCGCTATCATCATAGTATTTGAACTGACGAACGATTACCACATTATTCTCCCCCTTATGATTACGACAATCATAAGCACAATTATTTCATCCTACTTCACGCGGGAATCGATTTACACGCTCAAACTTGTTCGCCGGGGAATTCATCTTAAAGATGGTTCGGAAGTGAATGTAATGAAATCGATTTTTGTGCGAGATGTTTACGATACGCAGTTCACGGCAATTCATCCCGACGATAAATTCAATACGGTGGTGCGCAAAGTGGTTCAATCTCACGGGCAGGAATTTCCCGTTCTGAAAGATAACAATGAAATAATCGGTACAATTTCGGTCGATACGATTAAAGATTTTCTTTTTGAGAATGACGAACTTCAGGAGGTTTTAATTGCCGCGGATGTTT
>JALWEC010000256.1 GCA_027036655.1 Melioribacteraceae bacterium | reverse complement strand
CAAGCATAAATTCATTCATTGATGATTTATCAATAACCAAATAACCTAATTTCTTATTAAGTGATTTTAACAAGTTCCTTTTTTGTTTCAGAGATTCAATTTCATCAATTCTAAGATTTGTTTTTACTTTACTAATTGAGATAGCCGACGATATCAAAGAATTAAGACTCGAAAAACCCATAAAATATTCGTAAATCTTTTTCGAGAATATTTTGTTAAGAATAAGGTTGGTTAATAAAACAGCTAATGAAATAAACAGGAATATTCCGTTGATAGAAATCAAGAGAGTAGAAGCTATTGAAAGAATCGAAAATAAATAAAAAATCGGATAATATTTAGAATTAGGAAGGTTTTCACTAAAAATTAAATACGCAGCAAAGTAAGATGCTACTCCGGATAAATTAAATAGATTTAACTGAATACTTTCTCTTAATTCTTTATTCTTTTTAAAATAAGAAACTAAGTTAAATCTGTTTTTAAGAACGCTTTCGTCTCTTTCATATTTGTGTAATAGATAATAAAGGCGTTGCTGTCCAATGCCGGATATATTTCTATCCATTTTGGCAAAAAGCGAATCAAAATCCAAATCGCTCCAAGTTTTATCATCAACAAATTCTTCAATACTGTTTTTCTTCAATAAATTGTAGTAGGAAGAGATAAAATCATAATTGCGATATTTGTCAACTTGTTTTCCCCAACTTTCCCTTAAATATTTAATTCTTTTTTTCTTTAATCGGAACATAATCTCAATCGATTTTAATTGACATTTATAAAAACTTAGCTCGGCAAATCCGACAACCAAACGAAAGGCGGAAAAAAATTCAATGGTTTTTCGTTTTGGGAAAATAATTAAATCATCAGAAACATAATCAAATCTGCGTAATCAGCGTCCTATTTATAAGCCACAAATACACGAATAATTTAAAATCGTTTACTATTCAGTCTGACTCGGCGAATTACTACTTCCATTTTACAAATAATTTCTTAACAAAAAGCAAAAGTTTAAGAAATGATACTATAACAGCGTGGCTTTTCACCCACTTGCATCGATGTTTTCCGTCGGTATCCGCCGAAATCCCGTATTGGCAAAAAAAGAACAAGTAGATCAGGAAAATATCGACTTTAATCAGGATTAACGAAAAGCGTATCGGACGAATAAAATAGATTAATAAAAATCTTTGTAAAACTTAAAAGAACCTGACGATATTTAAAAATTTAAATATCGTCTGCTTCACAAACCCAACGCAATCTATCTCTACATTTTTTTTTTGAATATTTTCCTTTCAAAACCGGTTATCTGTATTTTGTCGCCTAGGACTATATAAACAGTTAACTTTGAAACTGTATGACCATTTGTCCTTTGGAAATGCACTTAATAAAGATAACAGTTTAGAAGTTAAAAGCAAAATGCACTAAAATGCATAGTTTTTACTATTTTTGTAATCAGTAAAACAATATCTTTTATAACCTCAAAAAAAAGTTTTCCAAAATCTCTGAGGTTATTCAAAGGGTTCTAAAAGAGGAAAAATAAAAGCGCTGATTAAAATAGCGAGACCCGGTAATTTTTTAATTACAATCCTTTCCGTTTTCGGAGGCGGATTTATTGCGCTGCGGAGTTTTTCCGGTTTTCCTTTGGCGGATTTAGTTGCCGCCTCGCTTGCGGCGGGTTTCATCGCGGCGGCGGGGAACATAATTAATGACTATTACGATTTTGAGATTGACAAAATTAACCGTCCGGATCGCCCCCTTGTTAGCGGAGAAATTTCCAAAAGAACTGCGATAAAATATTACATAACTCTTAATGGTCTCGGCTTTTTCTTTGCCGGATATGTTTCCCTTTCAGTACTTGCAATTGTTTTAATAACTGCATCCTTGCTTTTCATTTATTCGTCAAAACTTAAGCGCATTCCTTTTGCGGGAAATCTACTTGTCGCTTTTTTAACGGGCTTTGTTTTTATATACGCGGGAATTGCAGCGGGAAATGCCGCGGGAGGAGTAATCCCATTCTTCTTCGCATTCATTATAAATCTGGTGCGCGAACTGATTAAAGATATTGAAGATTACGAAGGGGATTCCGTTTATAAAATTAAAACGATGCCGATTGTAAAAGGAATTCCTTTTACGAAAAAGATTGTTTCGACGCTTATTTTACTGCTGATAATTTCTTCCCCTCTTCCTTTTTTTTTCTTTAACTATAATTTTGAATTTCTTTTACTTATTCTTTTTCTAATTGACTTACCCCTTGTCAATATTTTTATACGGCTTAAATCAGATTCGCTCGATTACCGTAGGTTAAGCTCACAGCTGAAAACATTGATGATTCTCGGTCTTGGAATTTTAATTGTCGGTGTGTTATGAACAAAATTGATTTCGATAATTTTTTCAGGGGAGAGAAATACAAACTTCTCGCCGGAGTAGATGAAGCGGGAAGAGGTCCTCTTGCGGGTCCCGTTGTTGCGGCAGCCGTAATTATAGATGATAAAAATTTTATCAAAGAAATCGACGATTCCAAGAAGCTGAGCGAAAAAAAACGGGAAGAACTTTTCGATATAATTCTTAATCAATCAATTTCTTACGGAATAGCGGAAGCCGGCATTGAGAAAATTGAGGAAGTGAATATTTTACAGGCGTCTTTAAGCGCAATGAAAAATGCAGTAGGAAAGTTAAATCCCGCTCCCGACATCATTCTGGTTGACGGGAACAAACTTTTTGCATCCGATGTTCCCGCGCATCCGATTGTTAAAGGGGACGCTAAATCATACTCTATCGGCGCCGCATCAATACTTGCTAAGGTATGGCGGGACAGATTAATGCGAAAAGCGGCGGAAAGTTATCCCGAATACGGCTGGGAAAGAAATAAAGGATACGGAACTAAGGAGCATATTGAGGCGATTAAGAAATACGGAATAACTCCTTTACACCGGAAAAAGTTTTTGCGAAAAATTTTTAATGTTGAAACAACGGAAGAAGTTGAGAATTTATTCTCATGAAAAAAAATAATCAAACCACGGGAAAACGAGGGGAAGATATTGCCGCAAGATATCTTGAAAAAAACGGGTTCAAAATCCTCCGGCGTAATTTCCGGTTTGACAGGGGAGAGATTGACATTATTGCCAAAGAGGAAACTGCCCTTGTTTTCATTGAAGTAAAAACGAGAACCAACTTAGAATACGGAACTCCGGTTGAAGCGGTAAATAAAAGAAAAGCGGCTCAAATAAAAAAAACCGCCGAAGGATTTTTGTTTACGGATAACGATGAAATCGAATATGACGAAATACGTTTTGATATTATCGGAATTATGCTTCACGGCGGGAAAGAAGATATAAACCATATCAGAAATGCCTTTTAATAACTTCAGATATTAAAGCTGAAATACAAACCTACGCTGCGAAAATCTTAAATATCTTAATAAATCAGCGTCCCATAGACCGCTACTTTTTCTTGGTTGAATCCGGAATAAAATTAAGAGAAATCGAATTCACACAGTAACGCCGGTTTTTATCGGTAAATCCTTCGCCGTAAAAAATATGCCCGAGATGTCCGCCGCAATTGGC
>JALWEC010000255.1 GCA_027036655.1 Melioribacteraceae bacterium | reverse complement strand
TAACGGCTATCAAACGTCGGGAACTCATAAAGCGGTTTTTGATGCGGAAAAATTACCTGCCGGTATCTACATTTACAGATTACAGGTTGGAAAACTTTCCGCGACAAAAAAAATGATTTTGCTGAAATAAAATTTGTCTTAATTATTTTCGACAATTTTTGCAAACTTGATTCTTCAAAAATTTGAAGTTGTTCGTAATGAAAGTATAATCTTTTCTCGCGGGATGAAGCAATTGGCAGCTCGTCGGGCTAATTAATCGGGGATTGCCGCGCTCCCGATAAATTGAGACTTACGAGAATTGTTTCGTGACGAAGCGCGAAGCGTTTCAATTTTAATAAATTGGGGGGGGAAGCTCCGCCTATACAGACGGTGTTTTGTTATAATGTAAACCGTCATTGCGAACTGCGATAATAGGAGCAGTGAAGCAATCTCACCGGACAACATACATTTGCTAAATATTTCATTACGGTTTAAACTGAGGTGGAATTACGGTGAGATTGCCACGCTCCCAACGGGTCGCTCGCAATGACGGTTTATTATTTGAATTTTAGCGTCATTACGAGGAATCCCGATCTATTTGGACGACAAAATAATCTCCCCGGAAAACACACTAACGCTGAATATTCAATTACGGTTTAACGGCTGAGGTTGAATTCCAGTGAGATTGTCCCCAACAAAAAAACGGTCAGGGCAAGCGCGTCGCTTAGCTCCTCGCAATGACCCGGCGGCACAACTCATTACTGTCAGCTGACAACTGTTATCCGTTACATCCGTGTTCAAATAAATTAGAGAGCTAAAAAACATTTTGAATTGATTGGGAAAATGATTTTCTTTTGCAACTTAATTTTTAGAACTTGAGAATAATATGACTACTGAAAACATTATAGCTAAAGAGCTTAACATAAACGATGAACAGGTAAAAGCCGTTCTTAAGCTTTTCTCGGAAGAAGCCACAATCCCTTTTATCGCCCGTTACAGAAAGGAAAAAACGGGTGGACTGGACGAAGAAGTTCTAAGGGAAATCGAGCAGAAGTTTGAATATCTAAATCTTCTGAACGCCAGGAAAGAAACCGTTCTGAAAAGCATCGAGGAACAGGGAAAACTTACTGACGAACTATCCGCCGCAATTAACGCCGCCGAGAAACTGCAAACGGTGGAGGACTTGTATTTGCCTTACAAGCGTAAAAGGCGCACGAGGGGGACAATCGCAAAGGAAAAAGGACTCGAACCGCTATCGGAATTTATTCTGTCGGAGAAGGACTTCCGCGGCGATTTGAACGAAATCGCAGAAAAGTTTATTAATCCCGAGAAAGGAGTGGAAACTTCCGAAGAAGCGTTATCCGGAGCGCTCGATATTATTGCGGAAAAAATCGGGGAAACCGCCAAAGTTCGCGAACAGTCCCGGCGGTATTTGGCTGAAAAAGTACTTCTTTGCTCGACGAAAAATGAGAAACCGCCTGAAGAAACCACAAAGAAGAAAGATGTTTATGAAGTTTATCACGATTTTAAAGTCCCTTTTGCAAAATTAAAACCGCATCAGACTTTGGCGATTAACAGAGGCGAAAAGGAAGGATTCCTAAAGGTCGTTTTTGATTTTGATAAAGACGAACTCCTTAATAAAATTTATAAAACTTTCCTAGGTAAAGAATTTACCGTTTTTGAAGATTTAATCCGAGCCGCGGTTAAAGATTCATTCGGCAGATTGAATTATCCTTCAATCGAAAGAGAGCTGAGAAACGAATTAACCGAAAAGGCGGAACTTCACGCTATTGAAGTTTTTGCTTCCAATTTACGACAGTTGCTTCTTCAGCCCCCGATAAGCGGAAAAATTATTATGGGTATTGACCCGGGATTTGTTTCCGGCTCTAAAATTGCAGTTATTGATAAAACCGGAAAATATTTGGACGGAGCTACAATTTATCCTCATCCTCCTCAAAAAAGGATGACCGAAGCAAAAGGAAAGATTAAATCGTTTATAGAGAAATACAATGTCGAGATAATTGCGATAGGAAACGGGACCGCAAGCAGAGAAACCGAAACTATGGTTGCCGAGCTGATTAAGACGCTTGAAAGAAAAGTGAACTACTTAATTGTCAGCGAGGCGGGCGCTTCGGTTTACTCGGCGTCTCCGCTGGCAAAGGAAGAATTCCCCGATTTGGAAGCAAGTATGAGAGGCAACATTTCCATAGCGCGGCGCGTTCTTGATCCGTTATCGGAACTTGTAAAAATCGAGCCAAAGGCAATCGGAGTGGGAATGTATCAGCACGACGTTAACCAAAAACTGCTTGCAAAAAAATTGGACGATGTTGTCGAAAGCTGCGTGAATTATGTCGGAGTGGATTTGAATACGGCGTCGGTTTCCCTTCTGAGTTATGTGTCGGGATTGAGCAAACCGCTCGCTAAAAGGATTGTAAAATATCGGGAAGAAAACGGATTTTTCCCGAGTCGTGAAGAGCTAAAGAAAGTACGCGGTCTCGGCGAAAAAGCATTTGAGCAGGCGGCGGGATTTCTGAAAATCCGCGAGAGCGATAATCCTCTCGATAATACTTTTATTCATCCCGAATCGTACAAAGCAACGGAAAAACTGCTTCGGATAGTTGGAATTTCGGTTAACGAAATTTCAGAAAAAGGAAGCTTAATTGAGCTTTATGTAAAACAGAAAGGAATAAGAAATATTGCCGAAAAGCTTGGCGTTGGAGAAATGACTTTGTCCGATATTGTTGACAACCTTAAAAAGCCGGGGCGGGACCCGCGCGAGGATGTGCCTAAACCGATTTTGCGAAGCGACATTCTTAAACTTGAGGATTTAAGCGAAGGGATGAAATTAAAAGGAACAGTCAGAAACATTGTTGATTTCGGAGCGTTCATTGATATCGGATTGAAAAACGACGCGCTTCTTCATATTTCGGAAATTTCAAACAAGTTTATTAATTCTCCTTTGGATGTTCTTTCAGTGGGAGATTTAATTGAAGTAACCGTTAAATCCATAGATTACGACAAAGGAAGAATCGGTTTAACGCTTTTGGATGCTTAATAAACGGATTATAATTTTAGTTAAAGATTAGGAGTTTTAGTGTCATTGCGACCCCGCAGAATGCGGGGGAAGCAATCTCTACACTGTCTCGTCATTGCGAAGGAGGACGAAGGACGACTGAAGCTCCGCCTTGGCGGACTCACCGGAAAACACGCAATTGCTGAATGTTCAGCAACGGTTTAACGGGTAAGGCTGAATACTGGTGAGATTGCCACGTCGCTCCGCTCCTCGCAATGACGCGTGTTTATTTTTTATTACGCTCCTCGCAATGACGCGTGTTTGTTAATGAAGTTTGCAATCTGCTGTGGCGGATGAATTTTGAATTAAGAGCTTTACAGCAAAAATTTCTTGACAAAAACACGTATTCCGCGTTTTTTGCGGGAAGGATTTAGCATACAATACTATAGCGTTCTTTTGTTTAGTAGGGCTTGCTGAAAAACTCAAGAGGAAATTTATACAATTACTGTAAAACACACTCATTGAGGCTAAGTCCATACCGGTATTTTCGTAATAAATTGTAA
>JALWEC010000254.1 GCA_027036655.1 Melioribacteraceae bacterium | reverse complement strand
AGGAGTCGTTTGGGACGACGCGGTTCGATTTGCGGTGAAAAATAATTACTGGGGGTTGGAGAATCTTTCTTTAATTCCCGGAGCGGTCGGAGCGGCTCCCATACAAAATTTTGGCGCATACGGCGCAGAGTTAAAGGACGTTCTGGAAAGTCTTGAAGCAATCGACAGAGATACTAAGGAAGTCGTCGCTTTTTCGAATGAGGAATGTAAGTTTGGCTACCGCGATAGTATTTTTAAGAATGAGCTGAAGGATAAATTTATTATCTCGGGTGTGAAACTGAAACTGAGTAAAGTAAGTTCGCCGAATATAAATTACCGTCCGCTGAAAAAGAAATTCGGTTCGCGTCGTGAAATCGAAATCGAAGAAATTCGTAACGAGGTAATTAGAATCAGAAAGGAGAAGCTTCCCGACCATAGAGAATTCGGCAACGCGGGCAGTTTCTTTATGAACCCGATTATAAGCGAAGATGCGCTTGACCGGTTAAGAGCAATGTATTCTTCGATTCCGTTTTATGATTTGGGCGAGCAAAAATATAAAATCCCCGCGGCGTGGCTGATAGAGAAAGCCGGCATGAAAGGTTATCGCGAGGGTAATGTCGGTGTCAGCCCCGAGCAGGCTCTTGTTATCCTGAACTACGGAGAGGCAAGCGGGGAAGATGTAATCAAATTCTCCGAAAAAATAAAAAATTTAATTTTGAAAAAATTTAACATATCTTTGCACACTGAAGTTAATATTTTGTGATAAAAGGGAGATCTTATGTCTGAGGAAACTACTGAGGTACAAAAGAAAAAAACTCTTGGGGAGGTTATCAGTGACGCCTTCAAAGAACTTAATGAAACTTTCAGGGCTTTTATTAAAGCGCCTACGGCATTATGGGGAATTAACGTCCCTTATATTATAGAGGGACTTGTTTATTTCGGGATTTTAACAATCCTCGGAAAATTCTCATCCGAAAACGTGGGGTTAACCGACGCGCAAGCCGGACTGGTTTACAGTTTTGTAACCGGAGGCATTACATTTGCAATGTTAATCTTCGGCGGGACGGCGGACAAATTAGGCGTGAGGACGGCGCTTGTTCTTTCCTTTGTGGCAATGTTAATCGGAAGGTTCTTCATCGCCTTATCCGGTACGCTTAATATGGGGCACGGACTTTGGTCGCCTATGTTTTTTACTTTGATAGGCGGTTTGCTCATCATGGTGCTAGCTTACGGTTTATTTCAGCCTGCGGCTTACTCCGGAGTTAAACGCTACACAAACAAGAAAACTGCCGCAATGGGATATGCCGTAATTTACGGCTTTATGAACCTCGGCGCTTTTTTGTCGGGATTTATCTCATCTTTCACGCGCCATAGTTTCAGCTCGGTTTTTCCTCCCAACGGATTAACCGCCGTATTTTGGGTTTACGTAATTTTAACGGCTCTTTCGCTCATTTTAACGATTGTTTTAATAACTCGCAAAACGGACAAAGCGGCTATTGACAGAGTTAAACGTGAGAACAACGACATTGACGACGAAGCGGGTGTCGAACGTTCCGAGGAGAAGGAAGAAGAAGTAAAACCGGATGTTAAAGTAAATAATATTCCGATATTTATTTATTCGGTACTGGCAGTGCTTTTCTTTCTTCTTTCAGGTTACGGAATAGACAACAGCGTGAACCGAATTATTGATGCTCACCTTTTCGGATTATCGATTCATATCGATATTGCATTCATTTTATTTGTGATAATGATTGTAGCCGCTACTTACGATTATTTGAAGCGCCGCCCGTGGCATCCTTTCCGCGATAAACGATTTACATTCTTTATATTCATTCTTGTTCCGGTGCAGACGTTGTTTGCTCATAACTGGCTTACGCTTCCTTACTATTTGGACAGAGCTTTTCAAGGAACGCTTGTAAGTCAATACTTTGAGGTTTTCTCAAACTTAAATCCTGTGTTGATTTTCATACTTACGCCGATTATCGCCGGCTTGACTGCAAGCGCCAACGTTTACAAGATGATGATTTACGGAACTATTGTAATGGCAATTCCAACATTTCTGCTCGCCGTAGGTCCGAACATATATCTCTTCTTATTTTATGTTTTGATGATGACAATCGGCGAAGCAATGTGGTCGCCCCGTTTTCTGCAGTGGATTGCGGAAATTGCGCCGAAAGGAAAGGTGGGGCTTTACATGGGCGTGGGACAGTTTCCATGGTTCCTCGATAAGGTATTTACGGGATTTTATTCAGGGTATTTTCTTGAAAAATATTGCCCTAAAAATACTCCCGTTGCCGATTTACACACCGGAACAATGTGGTTTATTTACGGACTGATTGCAATCATAACTCCGATAAGTCTTATCCTTGCAAAAAATTGGATGTTGAAAGGATTTAAAGAAAAAGCGGATTAATTTGTTCTCAAGCGCTCTGATTTTCTTCAGGGCGCTTCATTATTGAAAAAAATATTTCCTTACGAATAAAAAATGTTTGAAATTTCAAAAATAAATGCTGATATTAAGTTATTAAAGATTAAAAAATAAAATCACTTAATCACATTTTTAACAAACGCCGATTGAAATTACTTATTTAAAATAAATTTAATTCAAATCAATTTATCCGTATGAAAAAACAGGGTAGCGCCCAAAAGATTTCAGTTGAAATCATCTATTGTTAAATTCTTATTTATTGAAACCTGCATTGAGACTAAAATGTTAGAAAGCTCTGCAAAATTTAATAATTTGTCATTCTGAATCGAGCGAAGCGGAATCCTCCGCCAAGGCGGAGCGGCGGAAGAATCTCGGAACCGGCAATTACACCGAATTCAGAGATATTTCGGATAGCTTCCACCTCCGCCCCCAATACAAAACAGTTGAGGCAAGCTTGGCGAACTCAATATGACAAATTTAGGTTTTGAAAAGGTCTCTGTTAATCAAGGTTCTCGGGTAATTTTAAGTGATTATATTAAATAAAAGATTGTATAAAAAATAATAGGACCCAATTATGCCAATGGACATTTCTGAATTACAAAAAAAGAAATTGGTTGATTTATACCAAATTGCAAAAGAGCTTAAGTTGGAGCATTATCGTGACTTAAGAAAACAAGAACTAATTGTAAAAATATTGGAAGAGCAAACCAAGAAGGATGGACTTACATTCTCAAAAGGAGTGTTGGAAGTTATGCCCGACGGTTACGGATTTTTAAGATCCGTTAATTACAACTATCTTCCTTCCCCCGACGACATTTATGTTTCACCTTCACAGATAAAAAGATTTTACTTAAAAACCGGCGACTTTGTCAGCGGGCAGGTTCGTCCTCCCAAAGACAGCGAAAGGTTTTTTGCTCTTTTAAGAGTGGAAGCGGTTAACGGAGTCAGTCCCGATAAAATACGTCAAAGAACTTTTTTCGATAACCTTACTCCTCTTTATCCGAATAAAAGATTGCATCTCGAAACTTCCCCCGGGGAATATTCGATGAGAATTGTCGATTTGTTATCGCCAATCGGGAAAGGGCAGAGAGGCTTGATCGTTTCGCCGCCGAAAAGCGGTAAAACGATATTGCTACAGAAAATGGCAAATTCAATTACAAGAAATCATCCCGACGTTAAATTAATGATGCTTCTGATTGACGAACGTCCCGAAGAAGTAACCGATATGAAACGCTCGGTAAATGCCGAAGTAATTGCTTCCACATTTGACGAACAGCCCGAACGTCATGTTCAAGTTGCGAATATGGTGATTGAGAGAGCCAAAAGGCTGGTGGAAGTAGGTAGCGACGTTGTAATACTTCTTGACAGTATAACGCGTCTGGCTCGCGCTCACAACACGGTTATTCCTCACAGCGGAAGAATCCTATCCGGCGGCGTTGATTCCAATGCGCTTCACAAACCGAAAAGATTTTTCGGCGCGGCACGTAACATAGACGAAGGGGGAAGTCTTACGATTATCGCCACCGCTTTGATAGAAACCGGAAGCCGCATGGACGAAGTTATTTTTGAAGAGTTCAAAGGGACCGGCAACATGGAATTGGTGCTTAACCGTGCACTTGCCGACAGAAGAATTTTCCCCGCGATAGATTTGAACAAAACCGGAACGAGAAAAGAAGAACTTCTTCTGTCCGAAGACGAACTGAACAAGATTTGGGTTTTACGGAAATTCTTGAGCGATTACGACCCTGTTGAAGCTATGGACTTTTTGTTAAGCAGAATGAAGGGGACTAAGAATAATAAAGAATTCCTTATGAGTATGAACAGCTGATTAATTGAAGCCGAAAAATAAACTTTGGTTGATTTTACTCTTTCTGTTTTTTGAGACTTTCGGCGTTCTGAACGCCCGGACAGCCGGGAAATTACAGACGTTTGTTGTCCCCGGCGATTCGCTCAATCAATGTTTTGCGCTTTATCAAATTAATTACGCCGATATTCTGTTTGAGAAATCTAACGGAAAGTATGAGGCAAAAGTTACGGTTTCGCTTGAAGTTTACGATTCTTTAAAAAATCTCTTTCGGGATGAAATAAATCGCACCGTAACTGTCGCCGATTACAAAGCCACAAAAAACAAATCCAAATTTATTTCTTTTCTGTTTAGGCTGAATCTCCCCGCCGGAGACTTTTTGTTCAAGTCGGCAATTTCGCAAAACGGCAAGCCGGGCGTCCGCAATTTAAAGGATAAAAAACTTCACATTAATAATCACTCTCAAATAACCGGTTCGCTTTTTTTTGTGTCCGGTAATGTTAAAGATAAAAAGATGAGAGTGATTTCTTTCGGAGAGTTTTTCCCGTTCGGCGATATTAAACCGCTAATGTTTTTTGTAAGTAAAAATGAACTTGTATCGCCGGAAATTTTCGTTACGCAAAACGGAGAAGAAGTTTCACATTCCAAAGGGAAAAAATTCAATTGTAACAGTCTTGATTTTTCGCTACGGAATGATTCTGCGTTTGTAGAATTTAATTGCGACAAGAAAAACCGGAAGGAAAATATTTTTCTCTATTCATTTGACGAGAGCGTTGCGAAGTTGATTCCCGGAACTGCTATGTTGAAACTAAAATCCGGAGCGGAGTCTCAATCGTTCAAGATTAATATTTTTTGGAAGAACAAACCCGGAATATTAAACGATTGGGAAAAAACAATCGAGGCGCTGAGTTTTATTTTTCCCTCAAAGGAATTGAGAGGACTCTATTCGGCAAACGAAAATCAAAGGATAGTGTCGTTATTTGATTTGTGGAAACAATATGACGACAATCCCGGAACGGCTTTTAATCCCTTAATGAACGAGTTTTTCCGCCGCGTCGATTATGCTGAAACTCACTTTACCGTTAGGAAAAGAACGGATGGATACAAAACCGATATGGGAAAAATATATATTCGTTACGGCAAACCGATTTTAATTGAGAGAAAGTTCAACACACTAAATCTTCCAATCGAGATTTGGAATTATGGTTACAGAAATTATATTTTTGTCGATAAAAACCAAAACGGAAAATATGAATTGATGGAAATCAAATGAAAACGTTAACAGTTTCTTGCGGAGATATAAACGGAATAGGTCCTGAAATTATTTTAAAGTCCTTGAACAAGTTTTCTGGGAGAAGCGACTCGGAGATTATTCTTGTTATTCCTGAAAATGTTTTCAAACTGACTTCAAAACTTGTTAGTCCGGAATTCCCTTTCTCTCTCTTTTCTTCATCCGACAAAAGAAGCTCAGGTGTGAAAGTTTTCTTTTTGAAGGATGCGGAAATCGATGTAGGGGAACCTACCGAAACGAGCGGCGCGACCGCTTTCAAGTCGCTTGACATAGCGATAAGTTTAATTGAATCGGGCAGAGCCGAAGGACTTGTTACCGCGCCTCTTTCCAAAGAAGCTTTTGCATTGGCGGGAGTAAATTATAACGGGCATACGGATTTGCTTGCCGAGCGAAGCGGAACAAAAGATTACATGATGACGTTTCTGTCGGAAGAATTCAAAACGGGATTGGCGACTGTCCACGTTCCAATCGTTGAAGTTGACGCTTTAATCACACGGGATTTGCTTATCTCGAAATTGAACGTCGCCGTAAACAGCTTGCGCAATGATTTCTCGATTAACTCGCCTAAAATTGCCGCGCTCGGATTAAATCCGCACGCGGGAGAAAACGGAAATATCGGAAAGAAAGAAGTTGAAGTTATTTTACCTGCAGTTAATGAATTTAATGCAGATAGCGGACTTTCCGTTGCGGGACCTTTCGTTCCCGACGCATTTTTTGCCACAAGAAAATATCTTGAGTTTGATTTTGTTTTGGCGATGTATCACGACCAGGCACTGATTCCTTTTAAAATGATTAATTTTAATTCGGGCGTCAATTTTACAGCGGGGCTTCCTTATGTTCGCACTTCTCCCGATCACGGAACCGCTTTCGACATTGCGGGAAAAGGCGCGGCTGACGAATCGAGTTTTACCGAAGCGCTTATTTGGGCTGAAAAAATATTAGCAAATCGCAATGAAAAAAATTGAACAGTACGAAGCGGTAAGTAAAATTTATTCCCGCCTTATGACCGACGTTAATTACGAGAGCTGGGCGGAATATCTGCTGGCAATTTACGAGGATTTTGAATGTACGGGAAAAAGATTCCTCGAATTGGCGGGCGGCAACTGCATACTTGCCGGCGAACTCATTAAGTCCGGCTACGATGTAATTACGTCCGATTTGTCGTTTCCCATGCTCAGCCGGAAAGAATGCGGCGGAATCGGACGTGTCTGCTGCAACATGACAAACCTGCCGTTTAACTCAAAGTTTGATTTTATTTTTTCGGCTTTTGACAGCGTTAATTATTTGCTTTCCGAATCCGAGTTGCACAGTTTGTTTAATGAAGCGGGAAGAGTTCTTTCCTCCGACGGGATTTTTACTTTTGACGTTAGTCTGGAAAACAACAGTCTGAATAATTTACAGCATTTAAACAGGGAAGATGAGTTTGAGAATTTAAAGTACAAACAAAAAAGCGTTTATTTGAAAGATGAAAGAATTCACATTAACGAATTTGAGATTTCGATTGGAGAGGAAATTTTCAAGGAAGTTCACAAGCAGAAAATTTATCCGTTTGAAACTTATTTTGAAATTGTTGAAGATAGTCCGCTTTATGTTTCGGAATGTTTTGACGCATTCACTTTTGAGGATGGCTCGCCGGAATCATCGAGAGTTCAATTTGTATTAAAGAGAAAGGTTTAACGATGTTAAAGTTTGAGAATGTTTATTTCAGTTATAACAAAAATCAAATTCTTAAAAATATTAATTTCGAAATGAAGGAAGGAGAATTTGTTTATTTGACGGGGAAGAGCGGCGTTGGAAAATCAACGATATTGAGATTGATTAATTTCTCCGAAAAGTGCGATTCCGGCTCCATAACCTTTGACGGAATCAATTATGAAGGATTGAAGGAAAAGGATATTCCCAAACTCAGACGTAAACTCGGAATTGTTTTTCAGGATTTTAAATTTTTGCCGGATTTGACTGTTTATCAAAATCTTTCTTACATAATGGAAATACTCGGCTATTCCTCAAGAACAATCAGAAAGAAAATTAAAGAGACGCTAAACGACGTTGGGATTTTTGATAAAAAAGGGATGCTGCCCGAACAACTTTCCGGCGGGGAACTTCAGAGAGCGGCTATTGCGAGAGCGCTTCTGAATAATCCTCTTTTAATCTTAGCCGACGAACCGACCGGAAATTTGGACCCGGAAACATCGGCTGAGATTTTGGAATTATTTTTAAAAATAAATAAGCGCGGAACAGCCGTTCTGCTGACCACGCACGATTACTCGTTAATCAGAAATGAACGTAAAATTTTTGAACTGAACGACAAAACCTTAAAAGAGAAAAAATAGTATTAGAAACCTTTGCATAACCAAATTTATATGTCATTCTGATCCCGCCTTGACGGGAGAAGAATCTCAAAACCGGCAATTATACCGAATTTAGAGATATTTAAGCTGGCTTCCACTTTCGCCCCCAACGAAAAACAATCGGGGCAAGCTTGTCGAACTCAATGTAACAAATTTATGTTAAGCAAAGCCTTCTTTTATTCTACTCTAACATTCTTGCAGTTTATTCTCAATCTCGCGAGTTACTTTTTCAACAGGCTGATCTCCGTTAACGGTAAGTATTTTAATATCTCCCGATTTCTGATAATAATTAATTATCGGTTCGGTGGATTCCCGATAAACTTTCAGCCTGTTTTGGACAACTTCGAGAGTATCGTCTTTTCTCTTAATCAAAGAACCTTTGGCGCCGCAAACCGGACAAGTATCTTTTTCAACTATCTGATCTTCCGTAATAATAGAATGACACTTAACGCAGAGGAGACGACTTGTAAGGCGTTTAATAATTACATCAAAATCAACATGAATTTCCAACAGACAAGTATGTTGCAGATTTAATTCTTTCCGGATTTGCTCGAATATTTTTACTTGAGGAATTGTCCTCGGGTATCCGTCGAGAATAAATCCGTTTTTGCAACGTTCGCTGTGGAGCATATCTTTCACAAGTTCAGCCATTAATTCGTCGTTGACCAATTCACCTTTTTCCATAATTTCCTTTACTTGCTTGCCAAGCGGACTACCTTCCTCAACGGCGGCTCGTAAAATATCTCCGGTAGAGATGTGTGGAATATTTAAGTCCTGCGACAAGATTTTTGCCTGAGTCCCTTTCCCGACTCCCGGCGCTCCGAAAATGATTATTTCCATTTTATTCTCATTTTATTATTAATTAAGAAAAATCTAAAGTCGTTTTGTTTAAGTTCCGTTTTTTATTAAAAAATTCCGTCAATAAGTTTTTGCTTTCAACCTCATAAATTCCGGAAAATAAATTTACTTTATGATTATACTTATTATCCTCAACTACATTGTAAACCGACCCGCAAGCTCCGAATTTCGGTTCAAACGTTCCCATATATAAATTTCTAATTCTCGATAGTTTTATTGCTCCGGCGCACATTAAGCAGGGTTCTACGGTTACATATAAATCACAGTCCGTTAAAAATTTATCTTTTTCGTGATTCATGGCGGAAGTAAGGGCTAATATTTCAGCGTGAGCGGTAGCATCGTGTAGGCGTTCAACCTGATTGTACCCGCGACCGATTATTTTACCGTTTTTAACTACAATTGCGCCTATCGGAATTTCTTCCTCGTGGAGGGCTTGCTCGGCAAGGAGCAAAGCTTGGAACATGAACTTATAATTTTCTTCTGAGAAAATCATTCCTACTCTCTGTTTGTACGCCCGGAAGGATTCGAACCCTCAACCTTCTGATCCGTAGTCAGACGCTCTGTCCAGTTGAGCTACGGGCGCATAAATTTTAAGTCCAAAAATAAGATTATTTTCCCACTTTTTAAAATCTTTTTTTTATTGTCTGATTTCTAAAAGTTATCGGTTTTTTGCAGGGATTCTGCAAACAAGTTCTGTTTGGTACCTTATCGTTTAAATTCGTGTAATTAGTGCCAAAATATTTTTCCAAATACTTTAAAGTCCCTTGTTTATTAGAGTTCCAGAGATTATTTTTTTGTCCAACTTTTTCTAATTTTGTCCCCGGCTTATCTGGGTTAGGCGCTTAAAACAAATAATATTAGTAGAAGAAATTTTATGATATTTTTTAATTTGATAATTGCTCCTTTTTTCTTATTTTTGTAGTTGGATGTTCATAGCGGATTATTATTTTGATTGAAATTTTTAATGACATAACATTACAAAACAGTCTCATTGTCGAAGAGGGGACTGTTTTATATATGCCCGGTTGCGCCCTCCGCCGGGCTTTTCTTTTTTAAATTGTTCTAAACTATAGAGAAAGGTGTATTATGGATACCACGATTAATAAGAGAGAGCAAAAAGTAACACTACCCGAGAAATTGGAATTTGGTAGAATTTTTACTCCTCATATGTTTGAGATGGATTATGATGCGGAGCAAGGTGGCTGGCTTGAGCCAAAGATTACAGATTTCAGAGATTTGGTTATTCATCCCGCGGCAATGGTTCTGCATTACGGGCTTGAAATTTTTGAAGGATTGAAAGCCTACAGACAAGTAAATGGACACATAGCTCTTTTCAGACCCGAAAAGAACTTCGAGCGTTTTAATCATTCGGCTAAACGCCTAAGTATGCCGGAAGTTGATATTGATTTGGCTTTATCCGAATTGAAAAAGTTAATTAAGTTGGATAAGGATTGGATTCCTCATCGCGACGGATATTCATTATATATTCGTCCGTTGATGATTGGAACCGAAGCGGTCCTTGGCGTGCGTCCGGGCAGCAAATTCAAAATGTTAATTATTCTCAGTCCGGTTGGTCCTTATTATCCCGAAGGATTTAAACCTATCCCGATTATGGCAACGGATAAATATGTTCGCGCCGTAAGGAAGGGAGTAGGGGAATGTAAAACAGGCGGAAACTACGCCGCTTCTCTTCTTGCGCAGAAGGAAGCCCGTGAAAAAGGTTATTCTCAGGTGCTTTGGTTAGATGCGATTGAGCAGCGTTATCTTGAAGAAGTCGGAACTATGAATTTATTTGTGCGCTTTAAAGATGAGATAGCTACCGCGCCTCTTACAGGCTCAATTCTTCCGGGTGTAACTAGGTCTTCCGTGATTCGTATTTTAAGGGATTGGGGCTATAATGTTCAGGAACGGAGAGTAGCGATTGACGAACTTTTTGACGCCTCCAAAGAGGATAGATTGCTGGAAGTTTTTGGGTCCGGAACTGCCGCTGTAATTTCATCCGTTAGTAAACTAAAATTCCACGACGATGTGCTTCATCTTGCGGAAAATGATTTCGGTGAATTAGCAATGAAACTATATCATGAAATAACCGGAATGCAGTATGGTAAAATTGAAGACAGATACGGTTGGATTGACTTGGTTGAATAAGTCTTTATTTATTTACTTATCTATTTTAACGGCTGATTTTTCAGCCGTTTTTTGTTTTAAGAGATCTTTGCAAAACCTAACCTGGACAAGCCGGAACCAAAAAAGGAAAAGAGCTGAGGGAAATAATCTCTAACAATCTTACCAATAAATGACTTCAGAGTATTTAGGGAAAATATTCTGCAAAAAATAACGCGAAGTTTACTGATAATAGATTAGGGACAAAAACCATAGAGAAGATAAAACTGCAAACTTGAATTTGAAAAAATAAAAAAGAGTGTTTCCATTAATTCAACTGCTTCGCAGACGGCATTTCTCCTTTCTTTCATTAACCCCGAATTAAATTCGGGGCTATTGTGAATTAAACTGCTTCGCAGTTAGAT
>JALWEC010000253.1 GCA_027036655.1 Melioribacteraceae bacterium | reverse complement strand
GCCCTCATTCCCTGATCTTTCCGAGTATTATCAGCTTTTCTATTCAAAAAGCGGAAAGTATGTTAATTTATTCAATTACCAAAATCCTGAATTTGATAAAATTTTTGAAAAGTCGCAGGTAGAAAATAATCCCGCCGAAAGACGCCGGCTTTTTCGCCGCCTCGAAAAAATTCTGCGAGACGATGTTGCGGCAATTTATGTCTCGGAAAAAAAATATTTTTTCAACATTGTTCGCAAAAGAGTGAAAGATTTTACAATTAATAACGGTTTTCCCGACTTTGCTCTGATTCGGCTTGACAAATGAGTATTCACTTAAACATACGGGAAAAAATTCTACTTTCCTTTATGGCGTTTGCTTTTCTGCTTCTGCTTGCGGTAGTAATTTTTTTCTATTTTCAAACGGAAAATAATATTAAAGAAAGGGCTGAAAACAACTCGGTTAGAACGGCAAGTCAATTTAAAATTCAAATGGATAAAAATATTGACGATGCATTTGTTGAACTGAATGGAATTGTTAACTTCGGCTTAAGCGGAGCGCCTTTTTCTAACCGTAATTTTAACAAGAAATTACACGAAAACATTAAAAATTTACTTTCTATTTTTCCCGCTAAATATTCAAAATTGATTCTAATTAAACTCAGTTCAGATCAAGTTTCTGTTTTTACTCCATTGCGGCTTTTCAACGGAAAAATAACAGTCGAAGAAAAAAGCGAAAAGATTACCTCTTTAAGTCAATCGCTGGTTAACAAAATTTCGGTTTCAAACAAAAGACGGCAAATAATCAGAGATGCCGCAAAAAGCGGGAAGGAGTTAATACTCGTTTCTCAGGTTAAAAGAACAAACGATGTAATATTAATTGCATTTTTGCGAACGGAAAAAATCGCCGGTAAAGCGCTGCGTAATCTTTCGCTTTCGGATAACGAATCCGTATTTCTCTTTGACAGAGATCAAAGAATCATTTTCTCTTCAAAAAAGGTAATGATTAACCGGTTATTCGGCGAAGTTCCTTTAGAGCAGAAAGACGATGTTATTTCCGCTTTAAAAAAATATCATGAAATAGATATGAATATTGCGGCGTTGACAGATACAAGCGCCGAAACAGGGAAATTGTTGGAAGTGATTAAACAAGTAATCTATTTTAGCGCAGCCATCTTTGTTTTGCTTTTCGGATTGATTTACATTGTTTCCGGACGGACTTCAAAATCCCTTAATAAAATAACAGAAGCTGCGAGCGAAATAGCGGCAGGGGACTTTTTACAAAAAATAGACGTGGAAAGAGAAGACGAACTCGGAACGCTTGTAAATTCGTTTAATAAGATGGCTGAAAATTTAAAAATAATGTTCAACAAATTAAACGAATCCAACAAAGAACTTGAACGGAAAATAAAGGAATTAACAGATGCGAAAATCGAATTGTCGGAAAAACAACGGCTCGCATTAATTGGTGAAACCGTATCGAAAATTTCTCACGAAATCCAAAATAAAATGAGCGGAATTTCAATTTGGGTGCAGAATCTTGAAATGCAGACTGAAGACGGAAGTCCGCTTCGCCTTTATGTGAATGAGATTAAAACGGCGCTTTCTTCTTTTATGAATTTACTTGTGAATTTTAAGAAATTTTATCGCCGTCCTCAATTACAGTTTGCGGAAACCGACATAGAGAAACTCGTAAATAAAGTTTTAAAAAAATATTCTCAACAAATTGAAGAAAAAGAAATAATAGTAAAAAAGTTGTTTCCCGAAACTTCTTCGGCGATAAGTATCGACAAAGAAATGATTGAGGAAACAATCGAAAATATTTTACTGAATGCAATATTTTTTACTCCGCAGAAAGGCATGATTACAGCAGAATTAATTTTTAAGAACAGCGAAATTGAACTTAAAATTTGCAACACAGGCAAAACAATAACGGTAGAGCCGCCGAATAAAATATTTCAACCGTTTTTTACAACAAAAACAAGCGGTAGCGGACTCGGTTTGGCAATCTGCAAAAATGCGGTTGAAGCTCATGAAGGAAAAATCTTTGCTAAAAACATTGAAAATGAGGGAGTATGTTTCACTATTATTCTTCCCTCAACAATAGTAAACGACAAAAAATTTTAGGAACGACAATGAAAATTTTATTAGCCGACGACGACGCGACAATTCGCAACGGTATTGAAGTGTTTTTGAAAAGTTTGAATCACACTGTTTTCTCCGTTTCCGACGGAAAGGAAGCACTCGAAATTTCGGAAAAAGAAGATTTCGATTTAATCATCTCGGATGTTCAAATGCCGGAAGTGAACGGGCTAGAACTTCTGAACGCCTTGAGGCAAAAGGGAAAGTATGCGCCGATGATTATTATAACGGCGTTTGCGACAATAGAAGACGCGGTAACGGCAATGAAAATAGGCGCGAGCGATTATTTGACTAAACCGCTGAACCTTGAGGAATTGCAATTAAAAATCGTGAAAATAGAAAATGAATTAAAATTAAAAAGAGAAAACGCCGAGCTGAAAGAAAAATTAAGACGAATTGATTTTCCCGAAATAATAGGGGAAAGCACTGCAATTGCCGAGCTAAAAAAAATGATAGGTAAAGTAGCGTTAAGAGACGACGTTCCGGTGATGATTTACGGCGCAAGCGGCACGGGAAAAGAGCTTGCCGCAAGGGCAATTCATAGAGCAGGGGAAAGGAAGGATAAGCCTTTTGTTGAGATTAATTGCGCAGCAATGCCGGATGAACTACTCGAAAGCGAACTATTCGGATATGTAAAAGGGGCTTTTACCGGAGCGGTAAAGGACAAAGACGGATTATTCAAAACTGCGGACGGCGGAACTCTTTTTTTAGATGAAGTAGGCGAAATGTCGCCTCGATTGCAGGCTAAATTGCTACGGGTTTTGCAGGACTTTAAAATTCAGCCGCTTGGAACAACAAAATCGTTTCATGTTGACGTCCGCATTGTCGGCGCAAATAATGTACGGCTTCAGAACTTGGTTGCAAGTAATAAATTCAGAGAAGATTTGTTTTACAGAATAAATGTAGCCGAAATTTCGCTCCCGCCGCTTGGGGATAGAAAAGAAGATATTCCTTTGCTGCTCGATCATTTTATTTCCTCGCCGAAAATCAAAAAGAAAATAAGATTCACAAAGGAAGCTCTTGATGTATTGGTTAATTACAACTGGCGCGGGAATGTCCGCGAACTGGAAAACTTCGTAAAATCAATTTCCGTTTTTGCCGAGAAAAATACAATCGATAAAAATGATTTACCTGAACACATTTTGAACGGTTCCTACGCCTTGAAACACGAATGGAATTATTTATTTGCAAACAATAATTTTCAAGAAGCGCAGAAAATCATTCTGGAAGATTTTGAAAAGAAATTTTTGGAATTTCACCTTCGCAAGCATAATGGAAACATCACCCGAACAGCCGAAGCGATAGGACTTTCGCGGGTTTCGTTGCATAAAAAAATCAATGATTACGGACTGGAGTAAAGCGTTGATTCAAAGGAAGATTTCTTTCTATTTACTTTTGTTAAATATAAAAAATAAATTGAATGGCGTTCGCAGTTCTCGTGATTTTGGGA
>JALWEC010000252.1:1466-3589 GCA_027036655.1 Melioribacteraceae bacterium | reverse complement strand
ACAACAGAAGAACGTTTACCAATAAGGTGCGAACACGCGCAATATCTTTAGACACAGGCGAAGAGGTGATTAACAAAACCGTGGAACTGCCTCACGCTCCTGCAATGAACATAGGGACGGTGGGAGCCGCGGTTGTTTTCGATAACAGCTACATGGGAGCTACGGCTCCGCTGCTCGGGACGCGTTACCACATTGAAGTTTCCCCTGTCTTCGGATCGGTTAATTGGGTAAACGTTCTCGCTGATTACCGCCGGTACTTTATGCCTGTTCGTCCTTTTACGATAGCTTTCCGCGCGGTTCATTACGGACGCTACGGCAAAAACGCCGACGACGATAAAGTGATGCCGCTTTATCTCGGTTACCCCGAACTTATCCGCGGTTACGAATCGTCCTCTTTCACGCCGGAAGAATGTCCCAACGGCAAATGCTCTTCCTATTCCGATTTGTTCGGAAGCAAAATTGCCGTGGCTAATCTCGAACTTCGTTTTCCTCTTTTCGGGGCGCTTGGTCTCGGCGATGGATTTTACGGCTACTATCCTATTGACGCTGTCCTTTTTGCCGATGGCGGAGTAGCGTGGTACAACAATCAGAAACCGGATTTTCTCGGCGGTTCGCGTAAGCCGGTTGGAAGCGTAGGAGCGGCATTAAGAGCAAATTTTATGGGATATTTTGTTGCGGAGGTCGATTACGTGCATCCTCTGAATCGGCCGAACGTAAAATGGCTGTGGCAATTTAAGTTTACTCAGGGATTTTAGTTTTGTTAACGGCGGTAAAAAGGAACTAAGCAAGCACGCTTAATATATGTCCGGGTAACCGGACATTTTCCATTTCAAAGCGGGTGCGGATTTTATCCGCGGTATCTTCGGGACCGGCGCCGGAGTCTTCGGAATTTACGCCGGAAACAATAAAGCCTCCGCGTACGTCTTTAACATATTTTTCGGCGTTCCATTTTGTTTTAGTCGCGCTTTTGCGAATATGACTCGGAATATCTTTAATCTTTTCGTCGCTGAAATCATTGAAGTATACTTTTTCAAAAGCCGTTGCAAATCCGCTATGAGCCGCGAGCGATTGCTTATCCGCTACCGAAGCCGCTTCATAAGTATCGGCGAAAAGTTGTTTTGCGACATCCGAAATTTCGGCTTTGTCGATAATTTTATTTTTATTTTCGGGAGATGAGTATTGCGGATTGTTATCGGATTTTTCATCGGCTATCAGATTATTCCTTCTCGAAACCGGCGCAATCTTTTCAATCGGTTGCTTAAAAGCCGCCGGCATTGCTCCTGATAACGATATGGGACTCATCAATGAAATTGACATCATTCTTTCCTTTTGATAAATCAATATAACAACTTTTAACTAATTTTTAAAGTGACGATTAACACAAAAAAATGCGCCGCCGGCAAACATCGGTTTCAAAATTACCGCGAAAGTTTAGGCAACGGAAAAGCTTTAAGACTTTGTTCAATCGTGTAAAATTAAATATCCCGCAAAAATCAAGATAAAGGGAATAAGCAAAATTGTATTTTCAATTGAATTGCTAAGAGTAAAAATAAATTCCGAAGGGAGGAGATAAAGGAGCAGGAAACCCGCAAAAAGAGTAACGCCCGATAAAATCAAATAAAGGAGATGGTAATTATCCTCATAAAAAAGAATCAGAAAAATTACAGCAAGAATGAAGAAGAAAACGAATGATAAGAAAAAATCATAATGGCGAATCAGTACGGAAGCGTTCACAAGCATCGCTATTCCGGAAAGGAAAAAGCCGGTACCCGAAGCAAGCATAAACAATCTGCGCTTACCGAAATAGAGAAATGTAATCACAAATCCGGCAATTGTAATTACGATTCCCGGCACAAAATAACTTTGCGGCTCCCAAATCCCGAGAAGCGGGAGTAGGAAAAACAAGCCGGTAAGAAGAAAAAAATACGCCGTGAATTTATCTGATTTTGTCATACCTCTCCGAAATATTTACCGGAATAATTCTCCGCTCCGTAATAATTTTTGAAACGTTAAATTCTTTCCGAGTCGTTTCAATCCGGTTAAAGACCTGAAATTCAAAAGCGAGAAGAATCCGCGGAGCCAATGTTTTGGAAATTAAATTGGAATAGTATTCTTTACCGATC
>JALWEC010000252.1:0-1456 GCA_027036655.1 Melioribacteraceae bacterium | reverse complement strand
TTCTTCCGTCGAGCGAAACCGCAACCGAAGGAACAATAATCAAATCGATATCGTCAAAGTTATCGTCAACGGCGACGGTAGATTCGATAAACTTATCCTCTCCGACAACGGTTTTATCCCAGCCGAGAAAAACGCCCCTGAAAAATCTGCACTGTGTTTTATGCAGTTTGGGCAGCGAGATTACCTTTCCCATTCCGATTAAGTAATCAATCATTCCTTTTGTGTAAACGTCCCCCTTAATCGTTGACGCGTAAAACAGAATATTTTTTGCCGCGAGTACTTCGTCCAACGAGAAAAGATTCTCGGCAATCTTCTGCGATTTGCGTCTGACCTCTTTTTCGCCGATAGCGGCGCGCCTTTCAAATACTATTTTACGCGCTTCGGTTTTAGGGATTATCTCTTTCACTTTTTCTTCTTTCTTGTTCTTTTTGTTTTCGGCTTCGATTCGTTTTCTTTTATAATTTCAAGACAATCTTCGTACGAAAGTTCCTTTGCTTCCGTTCCTTTCGGAATTTTAAAATTTGTTTTTCCCTTTTTGATATACGGTCCCCAGCGTCCGTTCAGAATCTGCATCTCAGGATCTTCTTCAAACGTTTTTATCAGCTTCTCGCGGTCGGCTTTCCTCTTTGCCTCGATTACTTCAATCGCTTCCTCAATCGTAATCGTATGCGGGTCGTAAAGTTTTCCGAGAGAATAAAATTTACTCTTATGCCGTACGTACGGACCGAATCTTCCGATTGCCGCAATTACTTTTTCCCCTTCGTATTCGCCTACTTCACGCGGAAGCTTAAACAGTTCCAATGCTTCCTCAAGCGTAATGCTTTCAAGTTTCTGCCCTTTCAGCAAAGCCGCATACTCAGGTTTTGCGTCCTCATCTTTCAAATCGGTTAATTGCGCAACAGCTCCGTAACGCGCCATTCTTACGGAAACTTGTTTGCCTGTTTTGGGGTCTGTTCCGAGAATCCGCTCGCCCGAAACCCGTTCGCTTTTTTCAAGAGTTTCTTCAACCGTTTCATGGAAAGGCTTGTAAAACAATTTCAGCATTTCGTCCCACGCTATCGCGCCGCGCGCAATGTCGTCAAGCTCTTCCTCTACTTTAGCCGTAAATTTATAATCCAAAATTTTAGGGAAATATTGTTTCAGAAAATCAGTAACCAAAATGCCGATATCGGTCGGGAAAAGTTTTCCTTTATCGGCTCCCGTTATTTCCGTAAGGACTTCCTTCTTAATCTCGTTTCCCGCAAGGGAAAGCTTTGTATATTTACGTTCGGTTCCTTCCCGCTCTCCTTTTTCCACATAGCCCCGTTTTTGAATCGTACTGATTGTCGGCGCGTAAGTCGAGGGACGCCCGATTCCGAGTTCTTCCAATTTTTTCACAAGGGAAGCTTCGGTGTATCTTGCGGGCGGTCTTGTGAAACGCTCAATCGCTTCGGCTCGTTTTAATTCCAGATTCTCA
>JALWEC010000251.1:3390-3591 GCA_027036655.1 Melioribacteraceae bacterium | reverse complement strand
CTAAAACTTCAACATTGATTTTATCGTTTGTGTAAATACAAATATCGGAAGCGGTTTTTAATGCTTCGTGAACGATTTCTTCGGTCTTTAAATCGCTGTATTTCACCAGCATTCTTGCGGCTGCCAGGGCGTACATTCCGCCCGAACCGATTGCGACTATCTGATCGTCCGGTTCGATAACATCTCCGTTGCCGGAAACAA
>JALWEC010000251.1:0-3380 GCA_027036655.1 Melioribacteraceae bacterium | reverse complement strand
TCTTTCAACATTGCCTCTGAACTGTTCCAGTTTTTCTTCGAATCTTCCGAGAAGCGTAAACGCGTCTGCCGCCGAGCCGGCAAATCCGCACATCACTTTTCCGCCGTAAAGTTTTCTGATTTTTTTCGTGTTGTGCTTAACAACCGTATTCCCTAAAGTTACTTGTCCGTCGCCGCCTATTGCAGCAACGCCGTTGTGAATCATTCCTAAAATTGTTGTCGATCTTACTTTCATTTTCTTCCTAAAAATTTATTTTTAAAAAATTAAAATAATCAAAATTGTCCATTTTGATTAATATTGTCAGCCATTCGGGGGTCAAAATATTATTTAATTTTTACAATTACAAACCGTTAAAACGGTTATTGCTACGCTAACTTGTTGTTAACCAACGGCTTAAGCCGTTGGTTAACGGTAAGCCATCAATTTTTTAACCGGTTCACCGGTTTTCCTCTTTTACAATAGCACAAAAATTGTTTTTATTTTTATAGCTAACTTATTCTATTTTGATAAAATATATTTGAACCCGTATTGCTGAATATTGTTAGACTTTGATTAACCATTATTGTTCCTACTTTGCAAAAACTTATTTGCGCTTGGTAAAGAAAAACACCGGAAGGAACATCGGCACTTTCTTTTGATATTCGGCGTAAACTTTGCCGTAAATTTTTACTAATTTTTTCTCTTCGAAATAAGCCCCAATCAAAAAGTAAATGGTTCCTGCTATAAACAGCGTTAAATAGGTTACATCCATTTCAGGTCGAAGACCGATAAAAAGTATCGAGAAAAAATATGCCGGATGTCTGCAGCATTTGAATGCGCCGCTAATCCTGAAATCGGGACTTTCGTCTAACTCCTCAACATTGTATTCGCCTTTGATGTAGCGGAGTATCTGCTTTATTCCTATGAATTCCCAAACGTCAAAACTTTTTGCCGTCCAAATCAATCCGAAGAACGCAAGCGCTTGCAGAGCAAAAACTATTAATCCGTAGGGCGAGGGAATCCGGTAAACAATTTGCCCCATCTTTGGGATTAAAGCCAGAACAGAGAAAAAAATGATTGTTGAAAAAAGATTGTAGAACAATCTGTAAAAAGCTATTTTTTCGCCGATGATTTCTACGAGTTTACGCTTAAACCCGAGTGAAGCCATTACCGAATGAAGGATTCCGAAAAGAGCGACTCCGAGAATAACGATTAATATCCGAAGCATCAATATTCCTTTCGTAGGCGCGCAACGGGGATTTGAAGCTGTTCCCTGTATTTGGCGACTGTCCGGCGCGCAATGTGAATCCCTTTGTCCTGAAGAATTTTAGCAATCTTATCATCGCTGAAAGGTTTCTTTTTCGGTTCGTTTTCAATTATTTCCTTAATCAATTCTTTAATATGCTTGTTGGAAATTTCGCTTCCGCCGTCGGTGCTTAATCCTTCGCTGAAGAAATATTTCAGTTCATGAATTCCCTGCGGACTTTGAACATACTTGCCGTTTACCACTCTGCTTATAGTGGAAATATCCATCCCGATTTCATCGGCAATATCTTTGTAAATCATCGGCTTTAATGCGCGCGGACCGAACTCGAAAAACTCGTGCTGCTTTTCAAAAATCGTTCGCATAATTTTCATCAAGGTTTGGCGCCTTTGCTCCAGGGAATAAATAAACCACTTCGCCGATTCAACTTTTTCACGGATAAACTTATTCGCTTCCCGTTCGTGCGCTTTTTTCTTCTTCTTTCGCTTGTTGTGGTCAAGCATCTCAAGGTAATCGGGACTGATAGTAACCGAGGGCATTGCGCGGTCGTTAAGAGTAATGATATAGTTTCCGTCAACCTTTTCGATAATAAAGTCGGGCGTAATCTGATTTGCCCTCTCCGATTCAATGTTTCCTTCGCCCGGCTTGGGATTAAGCTTCTGAATCAATCCGATTGCGGTGCGAAGAGCGTCATCTGTAATTTCAAGATTTTTTTTAATTAAGTCGTAACGTTTGTTGGTAAAGTTTTTGTATTCTTCAGTCAATATCTTTTTTGCAATAAAAGTGTAGTAAGGGTCGAAACCCGCTTCCTCCAATTGAATCAGAAGACATTCCTTTAAATCTCTTGCTGCAATTCCCGGAGGATCAAAATGCTGAATCAGTTTTAAGACTTTTTCTCCCTGCTCTACCGTTAGATTCAACCCTTCTACTTCATTTATATCTTCAATCAGTTTTGTCATATCTTCGGTAAAATATCCGTCGGGAGACAAACACCCGATTATATTTTCACCAATAATCATCTCCTCCTCCGGTAAATCGAGAAGATGAAGCTGATCAAGCAGGTGGTCGGACATTGTACTATATGCCGCGGCTATGGGCGCAACTTTTTCTTCGTTGGGGGAACGGTTGATATTTGCAAATTCTATTTCATCTTCATTAACAAAATCTTCGATATCAAATTCGTCATCCGAGGAGACTTCATCCTCAAATTCATTATCGTTATCTTTATTGTCATTATTATCCTGCTCCTGAAGAAGCTCCATTTCATCAATTTCTTCAAGAACGGGATTCATTTCGAGTTCCGTTTTAATCCTCTGTTCCAAAGAAAGATTGTTTAGCTGAAGCAATTTTTGATATTGTATCTGCTGCGGAGTCAACTTCTGACTCTGAATCATTCTCTGGTTTAACCCTAGCATTACATCTCTCCTTTATTCAGTAATTCACTGTAATATTTTTCTCCGAAAATGCGAATTATCGGTTCTTTTAAAAACCGCGCTATACTCAAACCGGTTTTTTCCCCTTTTTCCAAAGCGGGTTCGCAATTCTTGTATTCCTCATATTTAAGAATCGGTCCCCCAAAATCCGAGATTCGGATTGGGAAAAGGTGACAAGAAATCGGTTTTTGAAAATCTATTTCCTTATTTAAATATGCTTTTTCGATAGCACATTTGGCGACGTCTCCTTCATAATAGACAAAAACGCAATCTCGATTGTTTATGCTTCTTGTCATATATGTTTCGGCTTTATATTCCCAGAAACCGTTTTTTTCAATCTCATCCGAATTTCTTTTCGAGAGATATTTTTTTATTTCGGGAAGAAACTTTTCGATTGTTTCAATTTCGTCTTTTTCCAAAGGCGCGCCGTATTCGCTTTCAATCGTACAGCATGCTCCTTTACATTTGCTTAAATCGCAAGTAAACTTTTTTGTGAATATTTTACTGTCCACTAATGTTTTATCAACAGTTACATAACCGAACATATTTTGGAATAATTTTTGTTTGTGATTAATTAAAATAACATTTTTTTATTGTGAAGTAAATAAACAGAGATTTTTTTTATGTTAAAAGAAATTTTAATTCGGCGTTTTTTTCTGTTAATATCAAGAAAGAATAATTATGTTTGGCAAAATCTTAGAATT